>JBAVHJ010000672.1:0-10116 GCA_049685715.1 Terriglobia bacterium
GAGCAGCTCGTAGTCTTCGCCTCCCGAGAGGGCATACTTTAACATCCGCTTCGATCTGCCTTTCCCCAGAAGCGGCAGACGGGACTCATGAATCCTCGCTCCCAACCCACTTTCCCGGCAGAGATGATTCAGGTCGGTGGATAGGCCGTCACTGATGTCGATCATTGATGTCGCGAGTCGAGCTTCGCCCAAGCGGAGGCCCACCCCGGTGCGGGGAATGGGATGAAGGTGACTCGCCACCGCCTGGCGTTCCATGCTGCTCGATGCCGGTTTCCCTTGACGGAGCAAGTGCAGCCCCAGCGCGGCCTTCCCGATCGCACCCGTGACAAAAATATGATCTCCCGTTCGGGCACCCGAGCGCAAGATCTCACGGCCTGCTCTGACACAGCCTATCACGATCACATCGACGAAGATTTGCCTCCTGGCGCCCGAAGTATCCCCGCCAACGAGTGTGACTTTGTGCCGGTCCGCAAGATCCAGAAAGCCTTGATAAAAAGGGCCAAGGAAGGAGGTGGCTCGGCGAGTGGGAACAGCGATCGAAATGAGGGCAAATCGCGGGATGGCCCCCATGGCGGCGAGGTCGCTCAAACCGGCAGCCAGTGATTTGTGTCCGACCGAAGACGGAGAATCATATCGCAGATCAAAATGCATTCCTTCCGTGAGCAAGTCGGTGGTGACGCACCACCACTGGTGAGGCGGAGGTTCAATGACTGCGGCATCGTCACCGATCCCGCGCACCAACCCGACCGCCCGCCGTTTCGCGAGTTTTTGAATTCGCGCGACGAATTCCTGTTCAGACTTAAATTTCATCAACCTTGAGGCATCTGGGGAATACGTAATGCGGTTTGTTTAGGGCAGAGCTGACGAGAATCATTCACCCGGAGGGTTTGCTCCCCACCCTCCAGCGCTAAGAGCGAAATGGGGGATCATTGAGCGACCACCAGTTGGCGTCGGGTTCTAATCCGACGGGCCTTCGGTTTGCTCTGAGTCTTAGATTTCTCGGGCTCGCCCGGGCGGCCGACGAGTGCTTCGTCCAAAACTGACTTGACGTTTTCGACAAAAATGAAGCTCATATCATTCCGGATCTCCTCGGAGAGATCCTTGAGATCTTTCTTGTTGAGGGCCGGAACGATCACCGTCCGGATTTTTGCACGGTGCGCCGCCAGCACTTTTTCCTTGAGTCCCCCGATGGGAAGAACATTCCCCCGGAGCGTAATCTCGCCGGTCATCGCCACTGATTTCTTGACCGGCCTTCCTGTGAAGGCCGAGATCATCGCAGTAGCCATGGTGATCCCCGCAGAAGGTCCGTCTTTGGGGATCGCGCCCTCGGGGACATGCAAATGAATATCATTGGAGGCAAAGAACTCTTCCGGAATATTGAATTCGCGGGCATGGGCGCGGGCATAACTCAAAGCCGCCTGAGCAGATTCTTTCATGACTTCGCCCAAATGCCCGGTCAGCATCAGCCCCCCTTTTCCTTTCATGGTGGTGGCTTCCACGAAAATGATATCGCCCCCGACGGGAGTCCAGACCAATCCCGTGGCCACGCCAATCTGATCCTTCTTCAAAATCTCCTCCGGGAGAATCTTGGGGGGGCCCAGAAATTCTTCCAGTTTCTGTCCCAGCACCTTGAGCTTCTCGACCTTTCCTTCTGCAATGCGCCGCGCCACCTTGCGGCATATGGTTCCGATTTCACGCTCGAGGTTTCTCAGTCCGGCCTCGCGGGTGTATTGCGTGATAATTCTCTTCAAAACAGGCTCGGGAAATTCAATCTGATTTGTCTTGAGGCCGTTTTCATCGAGTTGTTTCGGGATAAGGTGACGGACGGCGATTTGAAGCTTTTCCTGCTCCGTGTAGCCGGAGAGCGTGATCACCTCCATGCGATCCAGGAAGGCGGGCTGGATGGTGTCAATGATATTCGCCGTGGTGATGAACATGACGTTGGAAAGATCGAACGGAACGCCCAGATAGTGGTCGCGAAATGAAAAATTCTGTTCCGGATCCAGCACTTCCAGCAGTGCACTGGAGGGGTCGCCCCGGTAATCCGCGCCAATCTTGTCGACTTCGTCGAGCATGAAGACCGGATTATTGGTGCCGCCCTGGCGGATCCCTTGAATGATCCGCCCCGGCATAGCGCCCACGTAGGTCCGGCGGTGGCCCCGGATCTCGGCTTCGTCGTGAACTCCCCCCAGGGAGAGGCGGACAAACTTGCGATCGAGCGCATGGGCAATCGATTTTCCCAACGAAGTCTTGCCCACTCCGGGCGGACCCACGAAACAGAGAATCGGTCCTTTGGATTTTTCCTTCAGCTTGCGAACAGCCAGGTAGTCGACAATGCGCTCCTTGATCTTTTCCAGCCCGTAATGATCCGTGTCCAGGATGGACTGTGCTTTCTCCAGGTTCAAGTTATCCACGGTTTGTTTTGACCAGGGAAGCTCCACCATCCAGTCGAGGTAATTGCGGAGCGTGGCGGTTTCGGCCGCATCCGGATGCATCCGTTCGAGTTTCTTGACTTGACGATCCACTTCTTCGCGGACTTCGGCGGGCATGCCGGCCTTCTCAATCTTTTCCCGGTACTGATTGATCTCCTCCTGGAGTTCATTGACATCGCCCAACTCCTGCTGGATCGCTTTGAGCTGCTGGCGCAGATAGTACTCACGCTGGGATTTGTCGATGTCCGCTTTGGCCGCGGTATCGATCTGCTGCTGGACCGTGAGCAGTTCGATTTCCTTGGTCAGGAGTTCATTGATTTTCCGAAGCCGGTCGATGGGATCCACTGATTCCAGAACCCGCTGGGCGACTTCCACCTTCAGTTCCAGATTGGACGCCACCAGGTCGGCGAGCCGTCCCGGGTCATCCAGGTTGGCGATAATGACCAGAATTTCAGGGGAGATGCTTTTGCCAAGATTGACGGCCTTGTCGACTTCCGATTTCACGTTTCGGATCAAGGCCTCTGTCTCGACCGCCTTCAGATTCACGGTGGGTTCATTGAGCACGTCCAGTTTGGCGCGGGTGTAGGCGAGCGCCTCGTCGAAGGAGGTCGCTTGAGCCCGGGCCAATCCTTGCACCAGGATCCTGACCCGGCCATCGGGGAGTTTCAGGAGCCGCATGATGGTGGCGACCGTTCCCACGGGATACAGATCTTCGGATTTGGGATCATCCTGGTCGACGGATTTCTGGGCCAGCAGCAGGATCAAGCGCTGTTCGGTGAGCGCCTGGTCGACTGCTTTGATGGATCGGTCCCGAGCGACCGAAAGCGGAATGATCATAAAAGGGAAAATGACTATGTCACGGATCGGCAGAACGGGAAGCATCTCCGGGATCTTGATCTGTTCGTCGGGTATTCCATTGGTCTTTTCATTTTCCGGCATGATTCTCTCGTCGAATAACGGAGGATTATCCGCAGTGCGGATTCAATGAACCTCTCACAATTCCACTCGTTTCTTCCTGAATCCATCGAGCCCATCGCCCGCGGGGCTCCTGACGTCTTACGCCTCGATTCAAGAGGAAAACCAACTCATTCCTCTTTGATTCGGATGTGATATTCGGATTTTCGGGAATCAACGATCTTGGCGAGCCTTATGGTTAGAATCCCATTACTCAAAGTTGCGCCGCCGTTGTGGGGATCCACGAGCGTCGTCAGTGGCACAACCCGCCGAAACTCCCCATGGTTGCGTTCGAGACACAAGAAACAGGCGTTGCTTTCTGAAGTCTTCTCTTCGTATTTTCTCCCCGATACAATCAGGGTGTTGTGTTTTAAGCTGACCGTCATGTCGGCCCTTTGGACACCGGGCAGTTCGACGAGAACAACAACTTCTTCCTTGGTTTCGAAGATATCGACCGCTGGGTGCCATGCTCCGGACGACCACGTCGCGATGTCCGGACCCAGCCTAGATAGCTCCTCCAACAACTGGTTCAACTCCCCCTGCAGGCGCTCAAAATCAACATAGGCAGCGTATTTTCTGATCATGTGGGATGTCTTTCCCGGGGAAGCCGCCTGCTATACCCGTCTTCAGGCGCTTCTTCCACCAAGCGGTCATGCGCCCTGCCACAATGGCAAACACCAAGACTCCCGCATTTGTAACACTTTTGTTTTTGAAGTGTCAAGGAACGACCCACAACCTTTTGGAGGGATAAAACCTCTTGCCTTGTCCTTGAGCGAGGGGTATAATCCGACACATTGAAGTGGGCGCAAGCCCACTTTTTTATTGTGGGTATTATTTATGGAAGTTTTGGAGCCGATCCGAGTATTGGCCGACCGGGTGATTCGGGAGGAAGGTTTGGAATTAGTGGACATTGAATGGGTCGGCCCCGCGAACAACCGTTTACTGCGACTGTTCATCGATCGTGTTCCCGATGGCGTTACCCTGGAAGACTGCGAGTGTGTGAGTAAGCGGCTGGGGGTGCTGCTGGACGTGGAAGACCTCATCCCCGGCCGCTATCATTTGGAAGTCTCTTCACCCGGTCTCGATCGCAAGTTGATTCATGCTGAAGATTATCGGCGTTTTCTCGGCCGGCTCGCCAAAATTCGCACCCGCGCGCCCATTGAAGAAGGGAGATCCTTTCAGGGAAGACTGGTGAAGTTCCAGGAAGGGGTCATTACCCTGGCGGTTTCACGGACCCAGCACGTCGAGATTCCTTTCGATCAAGTAGAAAAAGCCAATCTTGTAGTGGAGTGGTAGGCCCGATTTGTAGCCGTTTGGAATGACGGCATCCTAAAAGGGCGAAGCATAGGTCATCCGATGTGCGCGTAATGGGGCACATCCTCTCAGCAGACCGGCGCCGCTGAAGGCGGGTCGGTAGATTAGTACGCGAGGTGGACTTGCATGTTGAATCAGCTCTATGAAAGCATCGATCAGCTCGCCAAAGACAAGGGCATTGATCCGAAGATCGTCCTGACTGCGGTCGAAGATGCTCTCCTGGTGGCGGCTCGTAAGTATTACAAGACGAATGAAGACCTTGTTGCCAAATTCGACGAGGAGACCGGCCGCATTCAGGTCTATGTGGTCAAAAAGGTCCTCGACGAAGTCACAAATCCCCTCAAGGAGATGAGCCTGGCGGAAGCTCGAAAAATCAACCCGGCGGCTCAACTCGAGGATGAAATCCGGATCCCGAAATCGATCGAGGTCCTGGGTCGGATTGCCGCTCAGACGGCCAAACAGGTGATCTTTCAGAAGGTTCGCGAGGCGGAGCGAGACAATGTCTTCAGCGAGTACAGCAATCGACTCGGGGAGTTAATGAATTGCACCGTGAAGCGGTTCGAAAACGGTGACATCATCGTGGACTTGGGCAAGACAGAGGGTGTCATCCCGAAACGAGAGCAATCCAAGCTGGAAAAGTTCTCCTTTGGAGAGCGGGTCCGGGCCGTCATTGTCCGTGTGGATAAGAGTTCCAAGCTTCCGCAGGTCGTGCTTTCAAGGGCCGACCCGCAGCTGGTCATCCGCATGTTTGAGATGGAAGTCCCCGAAATCTATGACAGCACCGTTGCGGTGAAGGGGTGTGTGCGTGAAGCGGGGGAACGCACCAAGATCGCGGTACTGTCCAAGGACCGGGACGTGGATAGTGTGGGAGCCTGTGTCGGCATGAAGGGCTTGCGGGTGCAGGCGGTGATTCGGGAACTCCGGGGTGAAAAGATCGATATCATTGAATATTCCGACGATATCATCTCCTTTGCAACTCATTCGCTCAGCCCTGCCAAGGTCAGCCGCGTTGCCATTCTGGATCCCGAGGATCGGGAGCTTGAGGTGGTGGTCGAAGACTCGCAGCTGTCGCTGGCGATCGGCAAAAAGGGCCAGAACGTTCGCCTTGCCTCCAAGCTGATCGGCTGGCATATCGATGTGAAGAGCGAAGAGGAGAAGCGGCGTGAAGTGGAATCTCAAATGGCGGCCATGGCACATGCTCAAACGTCCATTGCCGAACTGGAGGGGTTAACCCCGAAGCTCGTCGAGAAGCTCCAAGAGGTGGGGATCAAGACGGTGGAAGATTTGGGCAACCAAACTCCTGAACAGTTAATGCAGTTACCGGGCATTGGCGAGAAGATGGTTGAGAAAATTCGCGACGCTGTCGAGAAATTCTATGAGGCCCTGGAGCAGTCGGAGGCAGAAGCCGAGGCGGAAGCCGAGACAGAGGCCCTGAGTGCCGGAACCATCGGATTCGGGGACGAGGAAGAGGAAGAAAGCGAGGGCCTTGTCGGCGAATCCGCAGAGGACGAGCCTCCGGAGAGTTCCGCCGGGGAAGAGGCCTCCGCGGAATCGGAATCGGAGGTCACCCCGGATTCCGAGCCTGAGGCTTCGTCCAAAGAGGAGGAGTTGAAAGAGAGCTCAATCGACCCGGCCCCGGTCGGAAGATCGAAAAAAGAGGAGGCCTCTTAATCGAGTTCGGTTGATATGGCCTGCCCTGCCGTGAGATCCACCATCCCGGCAGTGTATCCATAAATTTGTTTCAGGAACAATCGGGAGCGGATTATAATACGTGTCCGTCCATCTCGGAGGAGTTGTTGAATGTCGCAATTTCGAATTTATGACCTGGCGCAGGATCTGGGAATCAAGCGGGCCGCTGAAATTGTAACTCGGCTCAATGCGCTGGGTATCAAGGGGAAAACTTCATCCAGTCATCTGGAAAAAGACGAGGTGGAGAAGTTCCTGGACCGCTATTTCAAGTTAAAGCCCGACGCCCGAGAAACGTATTTCGCCAACCGAAAAACACGCGAGGAAAAGGAACAGCAGGAGGAGGAGAAAACCCAGGTCGAAAAGGCGGCGCGCGCGGAAGTTCGAAAGAAGCAGCGCGCTGAAGCGGCGAAATTGAAGAAGGATGAAGAGAAGGCCCGCAAAGAGGCCGAGAAGAAGGCCAAGGAAGAGGAGAAAGCCGCCGAAAAGGAGCGCCTCCAGGAGGAAAAAGAGAAAGCCGCCCGAGCCACAAAAGCGAAAAAGACGAAGAAGGAAGACGCGGTGGTGGAACCGGCTCCCCCCGCACCCGAGCCCGCAGTGGTGGCGGTCATTGAGGTGGCCGAGAAACCTGCGCCTCCTGCGCCGACCGCTCCTCCCCTGGGGACCCCACCACCAGGAAAGACGGCTGAACTCAAGCCTACCGGGATCCCGACGCCCTCCCAGCACACGGCGCCGGGTCAGGCCGCTCCGAATGTGCAGATCCTGGAGCCTCCGCCAGCCCCAGCTCATCCTGTTCCAATTGCCCCCTCTCCATCAGGTCATTCAAAATCGACACCCGCTACCTCTCTGGCGGAATTGCGTAAGGTGGCAATGGGTAAGCCTGCGAGTGCGACGGCTCCCAAACACGCCCCACCGCATCAATCCCGCGATCGCGGTCCTTCTCTACAAGCTCCTCATGCCCGATCGACCGCCCCCTCGAAGGGCTTGGATTTGACGAAGGCACTTCATCCAACCAAGAGACTGACCCCTCAAACGGCGGGGCAGCCGGGTTTGCAAAGGCCGATATATACGCCCCATCCGAGACCCTCGCCGGCGGGGGGCACCAGCGCCCCGTCTGGGACTCCGTTGGGTCAGCGCCGTGGACGGCCAGGACTTCCTCCACGAGGGGCGACACGCCGTGACCGCCACGATCCTGCTGAGGAGTTGCTCAGACGGTTACGCCCCCAGCCGAGAAGCGTGGAACCGGTTGTACCTCGCGAGTTCCGCACCATAACGATTGCTGAAGGGGTCAACTTAAAAGACTTGAGTGAGAAGCTCGATGTTAAGGGCAAGGATCTGATTAAGAAGCTCCTGGAGAAAGGTGTCTTTGTGACCATCAATCAGACCCTGGATGCCCAACTGGCTGTCGACCTGGCGAAAGAGTTCAACGCCGAAGCGAAGGTCGTCAGCTTTGAAGAAGAAGCGCAAATGGATACAGTCGCCGCGCCGTCCCCCGAGAACCTGGCTCTACGTCCGCCAGTGGTTACCGTCATGGGACATGTCGATCACGGCAAGACTTCTCTATTGGATGCCATTCGCAAGACCAGTGTGACCGAAGGGGAAGCCGGGGGCATCACCCAGCATATCGGGGCGTATCAGGTTGAAACCAAGGGGCGGAAGATCACATTCCTGGATACGCCGGGCCATGAGGCGTTTACCCTCATGCGCGCGCGGGGAGCGAGTGTTACGGATATTGTGGTCCTGGTCGTCGCCGCCGACGACGGGATCATGCAGCAAACTCGTGAAGCCATTGATCATGCCCGGGCTGCCAAGGTGCCCATCATTGTCGCGATCAACAAAATCGACAAGCCCAATGCGTTGCCGGAACGCGTCAAAAAGCAGTTGACCGAACTGGATTTGATGCCGGAGGAGTGGGGTGGAAAGACCGTCACCGTCGAGGTTTCTGCCAAACAGCATACCAATATTGATTTACTACTCGAGATGATACTGCTTGTGGCCGATCTTGCCGAGCTGAAGGCGGATTCGGAAAATCCTGCGACGGGAACGGTCCTGGAAGCGAAGTTGGATCGCGGGCGAGGCGCTGTCGCTACAGTGCTCGTGCAGAATGGCACGCTCCATGTCAGCGATTCCTTCATCGTCGGTGCATGGTACGGAAAGGTTCGTGCCATGTTCGATTATAAAGGCCAATTACTGATGGAAGCCGGGCCCGCCACGCCAGTGGAGGTGCTAGGTTTAGAAGGCGTTCCCCAGGCGGGAGACAAGTTCCAGGTCCTTGCCGATACCATGAAGGCTAGACAGATTGGGACGTACCGGCAGACCAAGTTGCGTGAAGCCGCCCTGGCCAAGTCTTCGCGCCTGACCTTGGACCAGCTCCATGATCAACTGGCCACCGGGACGATCAAGGAACTCCCCCTCATTCTGAAGGGAGATGTTCAGGGTTCTGTTGAAGTGGTCACCGACATGGTGCAAAAGCTGTCGAATGACAAAGTGAAGGTCAAGGTGCTGCACAGCGGTGTGGGTGCCATTACGGAAACCGACGTCCTGCTCGCGTCCGCCTCAAACGCCATCATTATCGGCTTCAATGTTCGGCCGGAACGAAAAGCGGTGGATTTGGCGGAACAAGAAGAGGTCGACGTTCGGTTACATACCATTATTTACGAGATCAGCGACGAGATTCGGAAAGCCATGACAGGCCTGCTGGAAGCCAAGTTTCGCGAAGTACATCTCGGGCGGGCGGAGGTTCGCGAGACCTTCCGCATTCCCAAGGTGGGAACGGTGGCTGGATCCTACATCCTGGATGGGAGAATCTCACGCAACAGCGAGGCGCGCCTGCTCCGAGACAATGTGGTGATTTATGAGGGCCACGTGGCGTCGCTGCGGCGGTTCAAAGATGATGTCAGCGAGGTGAAATTGGGGTTTGAATGCGGCATTACGCTTCAAAACTTCAGCGATATCAAGCAAGGGGATGTGATCGAGGCCTTTGTGAGTGAGCGCGTCGCCGCGGAAGCCGTGTGAATCTGCGGTGTGCATCCGCCGGACCTCCCGTCTCGTCAAATCCTGTTCAGGGATTAGATCCTTCGGTTCTTAATTCCGCCACAACGCCGGTCAAGACGCGCCGGCCAGCTTGCCCCATGGAAATCGCGCTTCTTACCATCGACGTTCATCTCCCCTATGCCCAATCCTTGAAAGATAAGAGAGAGGTAGTACGCCAGCTCAAGGATCGGCTGAGAGCCAAGTTCAATTGTTCAGTGGCTGAAGTGGATGCCAATGATTTGTGGCAGGTTTCAAGGGTCGCCGTGGTTACCGTGAATTCGGATCACGTCTTTTTGGAGAAGACGATGAGTGCCATTGAACACGAAGCCGAGCGAACGCTGGCTGGAAATAATTACGAGTTTCACCGTGAATTCCTGTAGGAGGGAGACGGTCTTTGCCCTCATCCATGAGGAATGCCAAAGTAAGCCCGGTGATTTTCGAAAACGGGCCTTCTCGAAGGGTTCAGGAAATCCCCCGCTCCCGCCTTGGTGAGACACCCGGCAACCGTCTCGATGTGGACAAAGGGTGGTCTCCCTGGGAAACAAGACTCTCGACTGCCAAGTATTATCAGGACGGATATGAAGGCGCCCTCGCGACGACCGGAACAGGTTGCTGATAAGGTCAGGATGGCTGTGGGAGAGTTGTTGCTGCGACGGCTCCACGACCCGCGCTTAGGGTTCACTACGGTCACCGCGGT
>JBAVHJ010000673.1:0-12118 GCA_049685715.1 Terriglobia bacterium
AACTAGCTCAGCGCGAGGATGCCCTCCAGAGAGGATTTCGCCTGGTGGAATGGACTTTTGATCCCATGGAACTCAAGAACGCTTACTTCAACATTGAAAAGCTGGGCGCCATCGTGCAGCACTACTCGCCGAATCATTACGGTATAAGTTCCAGCCGGCTCCAGGCAGGCCTTCCAACCGACCGCTTGATCGCAGAATGGTGGGTCAAGAGCAGCCGCGTCAAAGGGATATTAGGAGAAATTGAGGCGAATAACTCGGATACGGAATTGCCGGGAAACCAGCGCCGCGTTGAGGTCCCCTCGGATATCACCGAGTGGAAATCCGGCGATGCCCCGCGAGCAATGAGAATCCAGTTGGATCTCCGGCAGCGCTTCTTGGATTATTTCCAAAAGAATTACAGTGTGACAGGTTTTGAGAGAGGGAATGAGAAGAGCGCTTATGTTCTCACTAAGGACTTTAATATTCAAATGTAAATTACAGTAGTTACATTATTTATTTAATAGACAAATCGATGAAAATTGATCGGATCGAGCTGACTCAGATAAATATACCGCTCATACATTACTTTGAGACCTCCTTTGGTCGAACTTACGAAAGAACCATTGTTCTGGTGAGAGTTTTTTGTGAGGGCGAGGTGGGGTATGGTGAGGTGACAGCAGGTGAAACTCCCTTTTACAGTCATGAGACCGTAGATACCGCCTGGATCATCATCAAGAAATTTGTGGCCCCTCTGGTGCTCCATCACGAATTTGTACACCCTCGTGAGATCTCACCCTTGTTCAAAGCCATTCGTGGTCACAATATGGCCAAGGCAGCCGTCGAAACCGCAGTCTGGGACCTTTGGTCACGCTCGAACCACCAACCGGTGCATCAAGCCATTGGCGGGGTGCGGGATCAAATCGAGTGTGGCGTTTCCATTGGCATTCAGGAAAGCATTCCTGCCTTGTTGAGAAAGATCGAAACTGAAGTTGAGGCCGGATACCGGAGGATCAAGATCAAGATAAAACCCGGGTGGGATATTGAAGTGGTCCGTGAGGTTCGAAAACATTTTCCAAAGATTCTACTGATGGGGGATGCGAACTCGGCGTATACGCTGGCGGACGTCGGGGTGTTCAAGGCATTGGACGAGTATGACCTGATGATGGTGGAGCAACCGCTTCATTGGAACGACATTCTCGACCATGCAGAGTTGCAGCGCCAGATCCGCACACCCATTTGTCTTGATGAATCCATCCACGATGCCGAAGACGCCCGTAAGGCAATTGATGTCGGGGCCTGTAAGATTATCAACGTGAAGCTCGGCCGGGTGGGTGGGTATACTGAGGCCAGGAAGATCCACGACCTGACCTTGGCGAAGGCGATTCCTGTTTGGTGTGGCGGGATGCTCGAGTCGGGCATTGGCCGGGCGCACAATATTGCCCTCTCCACACTCGAGAATTTTAAACTCCCCGGCGATGTTTCGGCGAGCAAACGATACTGGCAACAGGACATTATCGATCCGGAGGTGGAGGTGACTCCGCAGGGGACGATCACCGTTCCAAGCAGTGCTGGTTTGGGTTATGAGCCGGCGTGGGACCGCATCGAGAGGATTGCGGACCGATCAGAAACTCTCTCGTGAAGGGGTGATCTCAACGTCGATTGGACGGCGCCCGTTCAGCATGGTCCATGGGATTTACCCGCGGAAATGATGATCCAACCTCAACCAAAATGGCGATTCTACGCTCTGCTGGTCTTTATGGAGCTCCTCTGGAGCCTTCATTACGTCGCCAGCAAGTACGCCCTGCGGGAATTTAATCCCCTGGTATTGGCATCACTGCGCATCGTGGCGGCCACCCTGATCCTGGGAGTGATTTCAGCAGCCTTCCGCGAGGAAGGGAATTTGGACAATCCAAGTATCTTCCGGCCCCGCGGATTGTTCCTCCAACTAGGGTTTTTCGGCATCGCCTTGAACCAGCTCTTCTTTATCCTGGGTCTCTCCAGGTCGCTGGCTTCTCATTCGGCCCTGATCATTTCAACGTCGCCCGTTTTTGTACTCATTCTTGCCCGCCTGAAAGGGATGGAACCATTGGCACGGTTTCGAATTGCTGGCATGGTGATCTCCATCCTGGGCGTAATCGCCTTGAACCTCAAGCGAGGCTTTCAATTGGAGACCCAGTATTTTCTGGGCGACTTGATCACGATGGCGGGAATATTGTCATTCTCTTACTACACGATCATCGGGAAGGATATCGCCCATAGCTATGGCCTGCTCCGGGCGACCCTTGCCACTTATATCGGGGGTGCTTTGTTCCTTGTCCCTGCAGGCTTATTCGGCTGGCGCCAACAGATTTGGGAACATGTGAGTTGGCGAGGAGTGGCGGCTCTCGGTTACATGGTCCTATTTGGATCCATCGTCGCTTACCTTATCTTTTTTTACGCCCTGCGACACGCCGAGGCTTCCCGGGTCGCTTCCTACGCCTATTTGCAACCTGTCATGGCAAGCGCCTTTTCCATAGGATTTCTGGGTGAAAGGCTGACTCTGAGCCTGGCGGGAGGCATCGTTATTATTCTAACGGGAGTCCTCATTGCTGAGCGAGGCAGGGAAGTGTTTGACTGGCTGGTGTGATGTGGAATCGTTTTCGTATCTTAAACCCGTTGATCGAGGAGCACCCAGATGAAAAGAATCGCGGTCATACCGGGCGACGGCATTGGGGTTGATGTGACCCGTGAGGCGGTCAAAGTTCTCGACTCATTGAGAGGAACGGGGGACCTCAAGATCGAGGTGAAAGAGTTTGACTGGGGCGCCGAACGCTATCTTCGGGATGGCATCTCCATGCCCAAAGGTGGCCTTGAAATGCTCCGCGAGGAGTTTGACGCTGTTTTTGTGGGAGCCCTGGGTGATCCTCGAATTCCGGACATGCGCCATGCCGCCGATATTCTGCTGGGCATCCGGTTCGGTTTGGATCTCTACGCGAATGTCCGCCCCGTAAAACTGATCAACCGAAAACTGACTCCCTTGAAGGATCGAACCGAACAAGACATTCAGTTCACCGTTTTTCGGGAGAACACGGAGGGGGCCTATGTCGGCATCGGTGGGAACTTCAAGAAGGGAACGGCCGACGAGGTAGCAATCCAGGAAGAGATTCACACTCGAAAAGGAGTGGAAAGAATTATCGTTTTTGCCTTCGAATATGCCCGCAAGAGCCACCTCAAAAAAGTCTGCATGAGCGACAAGTCCAATGTCATGCGGTATGGACATGACCTCTGGCAAAGGGTCTTTAAGGAGGTTTCAGAAAGGTATCCCGACATTATCTCCTCTCATCTTTATGTGGATGCCCTGACGATGCAGATGGTCAAGAACCCCGGTCAATTTGAAGTGATCGTCACGAACAACATGTTCGGCGATATTGTGACTGATCTCGGGGCCGCCTTGCAGGGGGGGCTCGGGCTGGCTGCTTCCGGCAACATTAACCCGGAAGTCACGAGTATGTTCGAACCGGTTCATGGATCCGCACCCAAGTACGCCGGCAAGAACATCGCCAACCCCCTGGGCGCAATCCTGACGGTGGCTATGATGCTTGCTCACCTGGGCTTCGAGGCGGAAGCCAGGCGGATTGAGGACGCCGTGAGACACTCTATTGACCAGGAGATCACAACGGCCGATCTGAACGGGAGATTTGGAACCCGCGAAGTGGGAGATTTTATCGCGGCACAGATGTCCTCGCCGAGATAGGGAAGCCTGTGGACAGCGAACCCGAACCCGATGAATTCAGCCCCGCTTTATTCGGGCGGACTTGCTTCAGCGTGGACCAGGATCAGCGCATGGTTTCCCGATGGGAGTTTCCAGATCCAATAGACGTCAAGACCCCTTGCTGGGAGTAGATCGGCGGAACTCTGTCAGGCAGGATTGATCGCCTCTTCCCTGGTTTGATTCATTGATGGATTCGTGAGGCTGGGGATTGATCTCTTGATGTCTGATAACGCGTGACGCCAAGAACACGGAGTTGACATAATACAAAGAGCCAAGAAGGCGGAGCCGGGAGTTGTCTCTGCTGCGTTACACCCGGAATCCTATTCAGGTGATTTTTTCTATTTCAAATTTCCTTCAAGGAATAAAATTTGCGGCTTTATAAATCTGTGCTCGTGTGATATTTTCGAGTGCGAGTAGAATTCATCACCTTGAGTCGGCATGCCGACCGTCATTTATGCCTCTAACCAGCGCTGAAGCCATCGTCCTGAGGGGATACTCCCTCGCTGAGGCCGACCTCATTGCCACCTTGTTCACCCGGGAGTTCGGCAAGATCCGTGCCGTGGCGAAATCGGCGCGCCGTCTCAAGAGCAGGTTCTCCGGAACCCTCGAGCCGCTTTCACATATTCGAGTTGAGTTTTATGAGCGTGAGAATCGTGTGCTGGTGTACCTGAATCGATGTGACCTTGAAGAGACCTTTTTTGATTTGCAGGCTGACTACGGCTTCCAGGTGGCGGGCGCCTACATGGTCGAGATCACCGATGCGCTCTTGCCGGATAGAGAAGCAAACCCGAAGGTTTTCCGGTTGCTCCTCACTATCCTCCGGGGACGAAAACAGGGTGTGGGTACGACCGCCCTGTTGGCCTATTTCAATTATTGGATGCTCAGGTTGTCCGGCTTTCTCCCTGTCCTCGATACTTGCGCCCGCTGTGGCGCCCTGTTGGGATCCCGGGGCGGCCGCCTGGCACTTTCCGAGCACAAGGTTTACTGTCAGGATTGTAAGTCCGCCGGCGGGATTGCGCTGGCCCCAGACGGCATTGCCCTGGCCCAGGCTTTCGCCAGGGAGTCTATTCACCAGATCCGGGAACGTGGCGTTTTGCCTGGGACCTTTGACCGGTTGAATCCTGTCTTGGAGCAGTTGATGCTGGGGGCGGTGGAGAAGCCCATCAAATCGATCGGTTTGCTGCACGATTTGAGGAGGGGCGAAGCAGATTCGCTCCAGTCCTACCCAAGAATTCCGCTGGTGCGGACATGAAGAAGCTGACCTTCCAGGAAATTATCTTTGAACTGGAGCGATTCTGGTCCCAGCAGGATTGCGTGATCCAGCAACCCTACGATGTCGAGGTGGGTGCCGGAACCATGCACCCGGAGACTTTTTTCAGGGTCCTGGGTCCCACTCCGTACCGTGTGGCCTACGTCCAACCGAGCCGCCGCCCAGCCGATGGGCGGTACGGAGTCAATCCGAATCGCCTTGAAAAGCACACCCAATTCCAGGTGATTCTCAAACCCCCGCCCGTGGATGTCCAGGATGTGTATTTGAAGAGCCTGGAGAAGCTTGGGATCAAACTGCGAGACCATGACATCAAGTTTGAGGAGGACAATTGGGAGGCCCCTACTCTGGGCGCCTGGGGAATGGGATGGCAAGTCATGCTCGATGGACTCGAGATCACACAATTTACATACTTCCAGCAAAGCGGGGGACTCGACCTGAATCCCCCTTCGGTCGAACTCACCTACGGGCTGGAACGGATTGCGGCATTCCTCATGAATGTCGAGAGCGTTTTTGAAATCGAATGGGGAGCGGGGAAGACCTACGCCGAAGTTCGTCAAAGGGCGGAACGTGAGTTTTCCATCTATAACTTTGAGCTCGCGGATATTCCTACCCTATACAGTATTTTCGAATCCTACGAGAGAGAGGCGCGACGACTGTTAGGCGGTCCCAAGAACTCAGCGGGTGGAGACGAAACCCACGATATCCCACTCTTACAAGTCTATGATTTTTGTTTGAAATGCTCTCACTTATTTAATGTATTGGATGCAAGGGGAGCAGTCAGTGTAACAGAGCGTGTTTCTTTGATGGCCCGGGTAAGAGATTTGACCTGTCAGGTCGCCAGACTGTATTCGAAGGAGATGACTGCTTGAACTCAGGCGTCGGTGAACTCCTACTTGAGGTGGGTTGTGAAGAAATCCCAGCGAGATTTCTTGAGGAGTTGTCGCGCGAACTCTCAACAAAGCTCGGAGAGTTCCTGAGAGAGAATCGGATCGCTGTGGGAGAGGCCGGCCTCCGAGCATTCTATACCCCCAGGCGGCTGGTCAATGTGGCGCCGCAGATGGCGAAACGGCAAGCCGATCTATCAGAGAAGGTGGTTGGCCCCCCTAAGGGAGTGGCATTCGACCCCCATGGGAAACCCACGCGGGCTGCCATGAGCTTTGCCGATAAAAATGGAGTGAAGGTTGATGATCTGACCATAATCAGCACATCCAAAGGGGATTATGTCGCCGCAGAGAAGACTCAAAAAGGGTCTTCCACAGAGAAGGTGTTACAAGGAGGACTGGCACAGGTTATCCTCTCTGTTCAACTCCCCAAGGCGATGTACTGGACTACCCCGGACGGTCCTCATTTTCTCCGCCCCATTCGCTGGGTGTGTTGCGTCTTTGATGGGAAGCCTATCCGATTCCAGGTGGGGGAGGTGAAAGCGAGCAACAACACCTATGGGCATAGAATCCTACAGCCTCGCCGTATTGCTGTACGCTGTTTCGCTGAGTATAGAGATGACCTCCTCAAAGCAAGAGTCTTGTTGGATCCTGAAAAGCGCCTCGAGAGGATTCAAACTAAAACTGAACTGTTAGTTTCGAAGACAGAAGCTAAGCTATTGGAAGATAGTATGTTACTTTATACACATGTTAATTTAAGTGAGTATCCAACGCCACTCATGGGAGAGTTTGATCCCGGGTTTTTAAAACTGCCGGCTGAAATACTCGAAGCCGTGATGCGAGATCACCAGAAATACTTCTGCGTTCTAAGGAAAGAGGGAGGAGAAGGAGATCTTCTCCCGAGATTCGTGGCGGTCATCGATAATGAAGCGGATCCACACGGATACATTCGCCGCAGCCATGAGCGGGTTTTGAGGGCCCGATTTGCGGACGCTGAATTCTTCTGGGAAAGCGATCTTAAAGTAAAACTTGAAGATCGCTTTGCCCTTTTGGAAAAGGTGGTCTTCCAAGAAAAACTCGGATCCTATGCCGAGAAATCAACGAGGATAGGGAACCTTGCGGGGTGGATCGTGGATCGGACCTTCGCCGATGCTTCAGCAGTCGAAGTGGCTCGGAACAGGGAGCTAGCCACTCGCGCCGCGCGGCTCTGCAAATGCGATCTGACCAGCCAGATGGTGAAAGAATTCCCCGAGTTGCAGGGTATTGTCGGCGGTCTTTATGCGAAGGAGCAAAAAGAACCCCCGGAAGTCTCCCGCGCTATTTACGAACAGTATCAACCGGAGAACCTGGAGTCGCCGGTCCCCGGAGGCATGATCGGTGCAGTTATCTCGATTGCCGACCGCATCGATAGCGTTACGGGCACTTTTGCGCTAGGTCATCGGCCGACCGGGAGCAGAGACCCCTTTGGTCTAAGGAGACTGGCTTATGGAGTTATTAAAGTAATACTTGAAAAATCGGTACATATCGATTTAAGAGAACTGGTTTTGCATGCTATTGAATTACATGAAGAAAGGATGGGCTTACCGAAGGAAGAGACCTTGGAGGCCGTCATGGAGTTCTTCCGGGATCACGTTGCATACGTTCTGCTGCAATCTCATTTAATTGGCGCCCCATCGGGAGCTCTCCGGGATGAATTGACCGCCGTGATGTCGACCGATCACTGGGACCTGTGCGGCCTTTCTGCTCGAGTCCTTGCGCTCCACGAAACGCGGAAGAGGGAGAACTTTGATTCTCTTGCCGTCAGTTTCAAGCGCATCAAGAATATCATCCGGAAAAGCGGAGTGGAATTTGAGGGCGTCGGCACGGAAATAGATCCAAGCATTTTTGAACATGATGAAGAGAGGGAATTGTCGGTGGGGATCCGTCATTTAAGGGAGCGCCTGATCGATCTCCAGGCCCGGGGGGATTACACCGGGATCCTGGAATCGATCGCCTCCATGCGCCCCACCGTTGACCGCTTCTTTGACAAGGTCCTCGTCAATGCAGAAGACCCCAGGGTCCGACGGAATCGCTTTAATCTGCTATTGAGTCTCTATCGGGAATTTATCCAGATCGCAGATTTTTCGGAGCTGCAACCTGCGACGAGCACCACGCCCTGATTCATCCGCAGCCCCAAATACAAAATACGGGAGAGCCAGATCAATGGAAAAGTTCGTTTATTTTTTTGGGAAGGGTCGAGCTGATGGCAATGGCCAAATGAAGGATTTGCTGGGTGGAAAGGGGGCCGGGCTGGCTGAAATGACTAACGCGGGCCTGCCTGTGCCGCCCGGATTTACGATATCGACGTCGGCATGCCGACTTTTCTACGAAAGCGGGGGACAGTTGCCTGATGCGGTGACCTCCGAGGTCAATAGGGCAATCGAGCGCCTCGAATCCACAGTGGATAAGAAGTTCAGCTCCACGACAAAGCCACTGCTCGTTTCGGTCCGCTCGGGGGCCAAGTTCTCAATGCCCGGCATGATGGACACCGTCCTGAACCTTGGCTTGAATGAAAAGACAGCGGAGACAATTGCTCGGCTGACCTCCAACGAGCGCTTCGCCTATGATGCCTACCGAAGGTTTATCCAGATGTTTGGGAAGATCGTCCTGGGAGTGGATCCGATTCTTTTCGAAGAAGCCTTTGACCGCGCCAAGAAGAGACATGGGGCAAAACTGGATACCGATCTAAACGCGGGCGCCTTGCAGGAAGTGTGCCGCGAGTACAAGAAGATCGTCAAGCATTCCAAAGGCGAGGAGTTTCCTTCCGAGCCGCTCCAACAACTCGATCTCGCCATCAAGGCCGTCTTCTCCTCGTGGAATGGAAAGCGAGCCATCGACTACCGCCGCCTCAACAAGATCCCCGATGATCTGGGGACGGCCGTGAATATCGTCACCATGGTGTTCGGAAACATGGGGCTCACCTCGGGTACCGGCGTGGCGTTTACACGAAATCCCGCTACCGGGGAAAATGAGTTGTATGGAGAGTATCTAGCCAATGCTCAAGGGGAGGACGTCGTCGCGGGCGTTCGCACCCCCAAGCCAATCTCTCAGCTGAAGGACGAAATGCCCTCCGTCTACGAGGAATTCTCACAGGTGGCGAAGCGGCTTGAGAAACACTACAAGGATGTCCAGGACTTGGAGTTTACGATTGAAAACGGAAAACTGTGGATGCTCCAAACCCGCAATGCCAAGCGTACCGGCGCTGCGGCCGTCAGGATTGCCGTGGATATGGTCCGCGAAGGCATCATCGATAAAGAGAATGCCCTCATGCGGGTGGAACCTGCACAGCTGGACCAGCTGCTTCATCCCATGGTGGACCCTAAGGAGAAGGTCAATGTGATTGCGACCGGACTCCCGGCAAGCCCGGGGGCAGCAAGCGGCAAGGTCGTCTTTGATCCGGACACTGCCGAGAAGGAAGCCTTGAAAGGTCAAAGGGTCATCCTCGTTCGCATTGAAACCTCACCGGAGGATTTTCACGGCATGGTCGCCGCTCAAGCCATTTTGACTGCCCGCGGCGGGATGACCTCCCACGCGGCTGTGGTGGCTCGAGGGATGGGGAAATGCTGTGTCGCAGGATGCGCTGACCTTGAAATCAATTATGGGAAGAAACTGTTTATTGCAAATCGCGCCACCGTAAAGCAGGGGGATTGGATCACCTTGGACGGATCCACGGGCCGGGTTATCCTGGGACAGACCCGGCTGATCGATCCGGAGCTCAAAGGTGATTTCAAAGAGCTCATGAGCTGGGCCGACCAAATCCGTACACTCCGGGTTCGAACCAATGCCGATACACCCAATGACTCCGCCGTCGCTCGTAAGTTTGGCGCCGAGGGGATTGGACTTTGCCGCACCGAGCACATGTTCTTTGAGGGGGATCGAATCGACGCGGTGCGACAAATGATCGTGGGGGCCTCGGACTATAAGCGCCTTGAAACACAGATCAGCAAAGCCGGGGCCGAACTCGCCAAGGTGACGTCAGAACAGAAGAAGAAGGATTTGAAAAGGGAACTGGCCGCACTCGAGAAGGAGATCAAGAGGCCGAAAAGCCTCTATTTCGGAGCCCTCAAACAGCTCCTTCCCATGCAGCGCAAGGATTTCGTCGGGATCTTCCGCGCCATGGACGGCCTCCCCGTGACCATCCGCACCTTGGATCCACCCCTTCATGAGTTCCTGCCGCACACGGAATCCGATGTCCGGAAACTGGCCAAAAAGCTGAAATACCCCGCCAGCGCCTTGATGGCTAAATTTGCAGCCTTGCATGAGGTCAACCCCATGCTGGGACATCGGGGATGTCGCCTCGGGATCGTCTATCCTGAGTTGACCGAAATGCAGGCCAGGGCGATCTTTGAAGCCGCAGCACAAGTGCAGAGGGAAGGTATCAAGGTTATCCCCGAAGTCATGATCCCCTTGGTGGGTCATATCAATGAACTTAAACTTCAAGAAACAACGGTAAGGAGAGTAGCTGAAGAAGTTAGCATTAAATTTAAAGTATCACTTGAATATTTGGTAGGGACGATGATTGAGCTCCCTCGGGCGGCATTGATCGCAGGCGATATCGCAACCGTGGCAGAGTTTTTTTCGTTTGGGACAAACGATTTGACGCAGATGACATACGGACTCAGCCGCGATGACGCCGGCAAGTTTCTCCCTTTCTATATCGACAATGGAATACTAAAGGACGATCCCTTCCAGACCCTGGATCAGGAGGGTGTCGGCCAATTAGTGACTTGGGCAGTCGAGAAGGGCCGCTCGACTCGGCCGCAGCTCAAGATAGGGATCTGCGGAGAGCATGGCGGTGATCCTCGGTCGATCGAATTTTGCTTCCGGAACCACCTGAATTACGTGAGTTGTTCACCCTATCGAGTTCCTATTGCACGACTTGCAGCCGCACAGGCCACAATCCAGGACAAGACCGAGAGCGGCCGCACGATGTAAATCTCGGAATGGAGAAGTTATATCTGTTCGATTTTGGCAGGAGGTCAAACAATTAATCCGGTACTCCGATTTCGCCATAGCCGGAAGAGAACCAATTCATTGCCGGGGGCAGCGCCATGATATCCGATCTAGCCTTTCTAACGAAAACGATTCTATTTGCCGACCTTCCACCGCGGGAATTGGAGCGCGTTGCATTCCTGATCCAGGAACGCAAGTTCTCCAAACACCAGATTGTTTTTCTTGAAGAAGAGGCCGGACAGTACATGTATATCGTGAAGAAAGGCCAGGTCAAGGTTACCAAGATGGCCGCCAACGGCAAAGAACGGATTCTTACCATCCATAAAGAGGGCGATTCCTTTGGAGAACTTTCGCTCCTCGATAACCGCATGGTTCCAGCCTCCGTCACAGCCATGACCTCTGTTGTGATCTGGTGCATGAACAAACAGGATTTTCTCAGTGTCGTCATGAATAACCAGAAGGTGCTGCTTAAAGTCGTGCAGGTGCTCAGTGGCGAATTGAGGAAGGCATGGTCACAGATTCAGGCGCTGACAATCCTGGATGCCGACAATCGCATCCGGGCCACCCTCGTAAAACTCTCCCAAGAGAACGGGTTCCAGACGGAAGTAGGGGTCCAGTTGAGATACCGATTGACCCACCAGGAGATCGGGGATATGGCTGCCACATCACGCGAAACAGTAACCCGCTTCCTGACCGTGTGCCAGAAACGGAAACAACTCAGCTTTTCGGAAAGCAATTCGATCATCCTTCACCCTGGTTTCTTTGGGAGACCTTCCCAAACGTCGAGAACTAAGGCCAATAGTTAGCCATATCTTGAATCAACTCTCATAATCCATTACTCGAAAATAAGAGAAGGAAACCTCACTAGGAAAAACCTTATTCAAGGTGGAAAGTGTGGAAAACCGGTGGAAATGTGTAAATGTCTCCACCCATTAGTTTACATAATATATCTTATCAGTCATTAAAGGTATAAATGAGCACTTCGAACTAGCGGTCCTTTCAGGGTACCCCCCTGCTCCAATTCCAGTCTGCCTAACATCTAATCCCTGGAGTGCGCTTTCTCTACAGCAGGTCTCAAGAGGGTTTGTTGGTCGTTCTCTGTGACTTTTAGCGTGACGGAGGTGAAAAGTATAAGATATTATTCATCCGTACCTTAGTTGCAATCGTGGGAAGTGTTAAACCATAGGAGTAATTTTCATGCGAAAACCACTAAAATTGGCCTCCCTGGGCCCCTCTCTTATCGCT
>JBAVHJ010000674.1:0-4026 GCA_049685715.1 Terriglobia bacterium
CTGGCCGGGAAGGCGGCGGAAGAATTCTCCCGCGTCTTCTCGGCGAAGGATATCCCCGCGGACATGGAAGTGAAGAAGATTTCCAAATCTCCCGAAAAGATCCGGCTATCCAAATGGCTGGCACAGCTTTCCCTCGCAGTCTCCGTAAGTGAGGCCAATCGCCTCATTGAGCAAGGAGGGGTTGAAATCAACGGGGTTCGCGCCCGCAGCGTGACCGCTGATTTCGACTTGTCCGCTGCGGGTGAATACATCATCAAAGTGGGGAAGAGGAAGTTCCTGAAACTCATGGTGGAATAGCGCCCGGGCGGCGCAACCATCCCCCCGAGGACCGCTGGCATCGAATCCTTCAGCAGGAGAATCTTCTTATCGTCCGGACGTTCGCATGAGTGACTCGAAGAAAAAAAGACCGACGATTGGCGTGGCTTTGAGCGGCGGGGCCGCTCATGGATTCGCCCATATCGGGGTTCTTAAGGTTCTGCACGAGGCCGGAATCCCGATTGATTATCTCGTGGGGACCTCTGCGGGCAGCGTGATCGGCGCTGCTTATGCGAGCGGGACGTCGTTCGACGAGATGATTGAAGTGTGCAGCACCATGCGCTGGCGGGATATCGCGAAACTGACGCTCTCGAGGCACGGGCTGGCATCGATCCAGCACAGCCGTCGCGTGTTGGATCGCTTGATCAAGGTGGAGACCTTTGAGCAACTCCAGCCACGATTCTATAGCGTGGCCACGGATATCCGGACGGGGGAGATCATCGTCCTTTCGCGGGGGGCGTTGAAACCTGCGGTCCAGGCCAGTTGCGCCATCCCCGGCCTGTTTATCCCGGTGGAAGTGCAAGGGCGTTTCTTAGTGGACGGCGGGTTGGCAGCCAACCTTCCCGTGCTCCCGTTGCGGCAATTGGGCGTCGACAAGATTATTGCGGTCAATGTATCTTCCCGGCTCGATCCCCACCACCCGCCGCACAACCTTTTTCAAATCGTGCTGCAGTCCATGTTTATCGTGGGTCATGCGGCCATGCGTTCGGCGAGGGAAAGCGCGCATGTCATGGTCGAGCCCGAGGTGAACGAGTTTGACTGGGATGCGTTTGACCGGTGCCAGGAAATAGCAAAGGCAGGGGAACTGGCCATGCTCGAAGCCCTCCCTCAAATTCAAGGCTGGTTGCCAGCCCCAAGGAGATCGGTTTGGGGCCGGGTTCGCTCTGCTTTTCACCCTGCACCGGAAGCTTGATTTCTCTCCCATCCGGCTCTATAGTTTCCTTTCAAACCGTTTCGTTTGGAGTGACTCATGGCATATTGCGGTAATTGCGGAATTACCTATCCTCCTGATAAGAAATTCTGTAAGGATTGCGGCATCGCGCTGATGGAGGATCCGGCTCCTCCCCCCTCGCCTCCGGCCAGCGCAGGGCCCGTGCGCTGTGCGTCTTGCGGGTGGACTCTCCCGCCCGGCGACAGATTCTGTCCCCAGTGCGGCGCTCGTGTGGCCTCCTCCCTGCCATTTGAGGCGACTATTTTGGGGGGGGCAGCGCCCTCAGCACCCCCGGAAGCGGCGATGGCCACAGAAGTAACGCAACGGTTTACCCAGCAGGATTTCTACACACCGACACCGCCGACAAGTCCTCCGGAGGGATCTGCACCATTGCAGGAAACGCAGGCTTTTTCTCAGCAGGATCTGTTTGCGCCCTCAGCTCCGCAGGCTTCTCCTCAAACTCCGTTCCAGGCAGGCCTGCCCGCCATGACTCCAACGTTTGATCCGGGTCAGACCGTTGTGGATTCCCCCATGGCGTCTCCACCGTTTCCACCTCCCCCCGGAGTTTCCATACCCTCGGCCGCCATTACCGAAACCCCCATGGCGCCCGCTCCCCAGCGGAAGAGCCGCGTCGGGGTCCTGGTGGTCACCGCGATCGTGCTGTTCGGCATCCTGATTGGGGGCGCACTGATGATCCAGAGGGTCAGGGCGAAACGTCAGGCTGCCCAGTTAGCGCAGGAAACGCAGGCGCCCGCTCCTGTGGTCCTTCCCCCGGTGGTGGTCCAGGAAACTCCCCCGCAGGATGAGAAGCTCAAGGACACGCTGGGCCGAATGAATGCGGTCCTTACCGCACTCGAAAACTACAGGACCGCCCGGAAGAAATTGCCTCAGTCCTTGCAGGATCTTGGCAGTGTCATGGACGACCCTCAGATGCGGAGTGATGGCTGGGGCAATCCGCTGATTTATCTGGTGGACCTCTCCAATACCACGTACGTTCTCAGATCCATCGGCCCGGACGGGAAGAAGGATACCGAGGATGACATCCGGGTATCCGACGACAGCGTGGCATCGTGGCGCGAGCAGCATCATGAACTGCTTGATGAATGGCGTGTTGCCAACCTGGAGCTGTTTCAGAAACTCTCCAGTGAACAAATCACGACCGACACCAAAGCGGCACTCGATCGGAAGAAGGCGGAACGCGAAAAGGCCAAAGCAGAGGCCTTAGCAGCCCAACAGGCGGCCCAGCAGCTTGCGGCGCAGCGCAAGCTGGAAGAGGAAAAGCGAAAGCAACAGGAGGCGGCGCAGTTGGCGGAACAGCAGCGCCTTCAGCAGGAAGCCCAACGCCGCCTCGACGAAGAACGGGCAAAGCAACAGGCCGAAGCCCAACGGAAGGCCCGGCAAGAGAAGATGAATTTTGTGGAAACCTTCGGGGCCGGTCTCTCCCGCTGGTCCGGCGCCAGTTTTGAGGCGGTGTCGGAAAAGGGAAAACCCGCCATGCGGATTAGCGGGTTTGGTTTGCTCAAGGATGCGACAGACTGGGACAATTACACGGCCACTTTCGATGTGAAGATCCAGAAAGAGGGCGTGAATTTTATCATTCGCGCCCGGGATCACCAGAATTTTTACTTTCTCAAGCTGACCGATGACAAGGCAAAGGAATATCCAAAAAACAGCTTGATCAAGTACCTCTACGTAGGAGGAAAGTACCTGAGTGGTCCCGCCTCCAATGAGGCCGCAGGGGCCCTGGATATTGTCACGCTCCCTTTCAAGATCAAACGCAACGATACCTATCATGTGACCATCAGTGTCTCAGGCAGCGCGATTCGTACCAGCATCAACGGCCAGACGGTGGACACCTGGCAGGATAATACCTTCAAGCAGGGCGCCTTCGGTTTCAATTGCAGCACCGTGGAACAGGCGACGGTCACCAGTTTCCAGATGCGATCCAATTGATCCGCCCTTCAGGTGGGGCGGACGTCCCCGTCCGCCCTGTCATCCTTTTCTAAACAAGAAAGCCCAACGAGGGGTTCTTTCAGACGTCCCCGTCCGCCCTCCTTTCATATCCACGCACAGGTTGACCCGCGCCGTGGATTCCCCCATCAGTTGTCACACAATGCCATCAGCAGATTTCGGATTCCGGATTGTGGATTGCGGATTCCGTTGAAAGAAGGTCTACGCGAGAAGGGAGGAGACTCGATTCCGCGACTCGAAATCGGCAATCCGGAATCCGCAATGGGAATTCCGCAATCCGCAATCCGAAATCCGCAATTTCAATACAGCGGCTGTTGAGTTGGAGAGGAAGACTGCTGCTGCGTGGCGAGCATCAGGATTACGGAGATCGCAAAAGAAATAACGCTGACGATAATGAATACATAAGTTAAGGCCACGTTCATTGCTGCGGTCCGGATGTGGAGTTCCTTCTGCTCCATCTTGAGAAAGATGATGTCCACCATGTTTTTTCCAAACATGATGATGAGCAGGGCCACGCCCGCGATGGAGCGAAAGAAAGAGGTCTGGACATCCCCCAGGTCGAACCGGATGAACACCAGCGGGTAGATCAGCCAGGCGGCCGCAATCCACAAAAGAAGGTTGAGAATGAGGGAAAACATTAAGCCTGGTGTCAGGGAGCAGGCGCCGGCTGTCAGCCCGGCAAAGGGAATTAAATCTTCGGAGTGAGGCCGCTCTTCTTCCCGGCAGGTCGAACGCCGAACCCCCGCTGGAGTCGTGCGGACCCGTACTGAGGGGAACCCTTCACCCTCTCAGTGGGCATCACATTCAGT
>JBAVHJ010000675.1:0-1577 GCA_049685715.1 Terriglobia bacterium
GTACTGGGTGGAGTCCCCTTCCCTGGCAGACCGCGCCATGGCCGCCACGGTGCCCTCTGAGGGGAAGGAGACCCATCCCTTGCTGGGCCGCCGCTTGCGTTCGGCCGTACCTCTATTCGAGCAACAACTCAACACAAGTCGGCTTTCCTTCCTGAATGACCATCGCGTCTTTGACAAACCGGTTCTTCCCGCTACCGCGTATCTCGAGTTGGCGTTGGCCGCGGCGGCAGAGATTTTTGAGGGTAAGCAGACCACGGTAAAGAACCTGGTTTTTAGCCAAGCACTCCTGATCCCGGAGAACGAAGAAAAAACGATTCAGGTGCTGATGACGGAGACAGGACCGGGTTCAGCCTCCTTTAAGCTCTTCAGCCTCCGTCCCAAAGGAAGAAGGGAGGCCCCGACATGGATACTTCATGCGTCAGGCGATGTCCTGGCGGAAGAAGAGGCGGCTCCCTCAGACATGCAAGGGCTCATTAATCCGGCTGCCATCCAGGAACGCTGCAAGGAAAAAATGGAGGTCGAACAGTATTATGAGTTGCTGCGGACTCGTGGATTGCAGTTCGGTCCCGGCTTCAAAGGGATAGAAGCGCTGTGGAGACGGGACGGAGAGACGATCGGGTTGATCAGCGTGCCTGCGTCCTTATCCACCGAAACAGAAGGGTACTCCATTCACCCGGCCTTCATGGACGCTTGTCTGCAGCCCGTCGTCGCAGCGTTGTCAGTCCAAGCTGATTCAACCCGTGAAACGCTGACCTACTTGCCCCATCGACTGGAAAGCTTCAAGGTCTACCATCGCCCCGGTGATCGAGTGTGGAGCCATATCACTCTTCGCAAGGATGCCGGAGTGGACAGGGCCGAGGTGACTGCGGACAGTGTTATTTTTGATCCCGCCGGGCAAATGGTCGCCGAACTTCGGGGCCTGGTTCTCAGGCAGGCGGGACGAGAGGCAGTCGCCCCATTCGAGCAAGAGGATTTCGCCGATTGGTTATATGAATTGAACTGGGAAGAGATGCCGCGACAGAAAGAGATGCCGGAGACTTCCTCCGCTTTCATTCCAAGCCCGCAGCGTATTTCGCAAGCACTCCTTGCGTATTCGGGGCAAAACCGGTCAGAGCCGGGGTTGCAGGAATTTGCCTCCCTGCTCCCCCGACTGGAGGCGTTGAGCACTCAGTATGTATTACGAGCCCTCCGGGAACTGGGCTGGAGGATCCAGGAGCATCACACCTTCACCACCGAATCAAAAGCGCGGGAACTTCGCGTCCCCGAACGATATCATCGCCTCCTGGGCAGGATGTTTGAGATGTTGCAACAGGACGGCTATCTCCTGAGAGAAGGCCCGCAGTGGAGCGTGTCGCGAGTACCTCCTGACGAGAATCCAGAGGAAGAGCTGACAGCCCTTTTGAAGGAGTATCCCTCCTGTTCTGCGGAGTTGATTTTGACCGGCCGATGCGGTCAGCACTTTGCCCGTGCCATGAGAGGCGAGTCCGAACCCCTGGAGCTATTATTCCCCAATGGGTCTATAAAAGACGTGGAAAAGCTTTACAAGGATTCCCCATACTTTCGCTTCTACAATGGAC
>JBAVHJ010000676.1:0-16529 GCA_049685715.1 Terriglobia bacterium
ATCCAAGACGAATGACAGTCACTTCGTCTTCTGCCCCGCCGAATTCTCACCCTAGCAATTCTACTGGACGTGGGAAGGTTTCGGGGGGTTACATCCCGTATGAAGATTTTTTTTCTGAGGCGTCCCATCAAATCCCTGCGCCTGAACTTCATCTCGACTTCGATTTTTTGGAATGTTATACTCAGCGACAATTTTTGACTGCGGAGGCTTCATATCATGATTGTGGGAGTTCCCAAAGAGATTAAGGACAACGAGAACCGGGTAGGCTTGGTTCCTGCAGGTGTGCGTGCCCTGACCGACCATCGCCACACGGTATGGGTAGAGGCGCATGCGGGGGAAGGAAGCGGAATCAGCGATTCGGAATACCGGGCCGCGGGGGCACGAATCACGCCCCGCGCTGCCGACGTTTGGAAAAAAGCGGAAATGATTGTGAAAGTCAAGGAGCCGTTGGAATCCGAGTTCAAACATATGCGCGAGGGGCAGATCATCTTCACTTATTTTCATCTCGCGCCCATGCCCAAGCTGACCCGGGCGCTGTTGGACCGCAAAGTCACAGCGATCGCCTACGAAACCATCCGGGAAGCCGACGGAAGCCTGCCCTTGCTGACCCCGATGAGCGAAGTGGCCGGCCGCATGTCTATCCAGGTGGGTGCGCAGTACCTGGAGAAGATTAACGGGGGACGTGGCGTCCTGCTAGGAGGTGTTCCCGGGGTGCCGCCGGCCCAGGTGGTGATCATCGGGGGCGGTATCGTGGGGATGAACGCCGCAAAGATGGCCATGGGCATGGGAGCCCACGTCACCATCCTTGAAAAGAGCCTCAACCAGCTCCGCTACATCGATGATGTATTCAACGGGCGCGTCGCGACGCTGGCCTCCAATGCGCATACCATCGCGGAGAGTGCAAAGAAAGCTGATCTCCTCGTGGGGGCGGTGCTCATTCCCGGCGCCTCCGCACCCAAAGTGGTGACCCGCAAGATGATCCGGGGGATGAAGAAGGGCTCCGTGATCGTGGATGTGGCGGTCGATCAGGGGGGGTGCGTCGAGACCACGCGGCCGACTACCCACAGCCATCCCACCTTTTTTGTGGATGGCGTCTTACACTATTGTGTCGCCAATATGCCGGGCGCAGTCCCGCGCACTTCCACCTTTGCGTTGACGAACGCGACCCTTCCGTACGGCCTGGCCCTTGCCAATCATGGTTTTCTCAAGGCCATGAAGGCGAGCGCGGCGCTGCGCGAGGGCGTGAACACGTACCGCGGACACCTGACCTATGAAGCTGTGGCCCGGGCTCAGAGGCTGAAGCATACGCGGATCGAAAACCTGTTGTAGCGCCAAAGCGACAAGGTTGGGCTTGGGGACAAGATGGATGAGCCCTCCCAGTCGGGAGTTGGAGCGGGATTGTTGCCCGCCAACCCTTCGCCGCGGACAAATTGAAAACTCTGCGACCACTGCCGCCTTTTTCCAAGGGCAGTGGTCGTTTTATTTTGCGGCAGTTCCGGCACCTGGTAAAGGAATGAAAGACAGTGCGCTGGGCCTGGGTTGAGTGGAAGCTGAAAATGATTGCATCCTACAGAACAACCTTCTAAAATCTTCTCCTTTTTGAACCGTCATGAAAAGTAAGTTCGCTCCTGTGCAGGATGCGGCAGGTGTCTTGCCTCGATACACAGGGCGGGTGGAGAAAGGAAGCAACGCGACCCGGCTGGACCACAATCCTGATGTTCGGGTCTCCCCAAAGTCCACCCGAATTCCCTAGCGGAATGAATCATTGTGGGGTTTTCCGTCACTCACACAATGGCCCGCAATGGGAAAGACCCTCATCGTGCCCGGCAATGTTCGATCGACCCGAAAGCCTTGCCAAGCAGATAGGAATTGGCGGTTACTTGGACGGGTCGAATGCTTGGGAACCACAAGTGAGTACCAGTTCATCTTATTAACCTCGAGAACGAAGAAAGGAAAGCATTATGCGTTTGAAGAAAATGGTTTGGGCATCGCTCCTCAGCTTGTTTCTGGTGAATGCTGTTTTCAGTGCTGATAAATACGCGCTGGATCCGGTCCACACGGCGATCGGATTTTCGGCCCGACATCTGGTGATCAACAGCGTGAAGGGGAAATTCACCGATTTTTCGGGCGCGATTTTGTACGACGAGGGGGATATCACGAAATCGTCGGTCAACGTAACCATCAAGGCAGCCAGCATCGATACGGGCACTCCCAACCGGGACAAGGATCTACGCAGTGCGAACTTTCTGGATGCTGAAAAGTTTCCCGAGCTCACCTTCCAAAGTCAACGCATTGAAAAAAAGGGGGACGGCTATGTCGCCGTGGGAACCCTGATGATGCATGGGGTGTCGAAAGAGATCGCCTTGCCCTTCACCATCACCGGAAAAATCAAGGATCCCTGGGGTGGAACCCGAATGGGAATCGAAGCTGGAATAACGTTGGACCGTCGCGATTACGGGATGAACTACGGAAAGACCCTCGACGGCGGCGGCCTCGTGGTGGGCAACGACGTGAAGATCGAAATCGCGGCCGAAGCGGTGAAAGCGAAATAATTCGCGGAGGTGACTGATGCTTTAGAGCATCGCTCCTCGCGAAAAGTCTGTTGGGGTCGCATCTCCACTATCCACTTTTGGGATTCATTTTAAGGAGTGACCGTCAACTTCAACAGGTACGGGGGGGGTCGCATCTCCATTATCCCTTAGTGGCATGTATCTTAAGGGGCGATCGCTATTTTCTTTTCATTCCCTCGAGAAGTAATCGGATACCAAATTGCCGCCCGTTGAATTCGGAACGGCCCGGCCACAGTCGCGCGAAAAGTGGATAGTGGAGATCCGACCCCCTGCCCTTCCTTTGAGTCCCAGCCCCCCGTAGCGGAACGCCAGGGTAAGTACGAGTTTACGTCCCCTCCCACAGAAGAGCAAATTCCAAAGTCCAAAATCCAAGTAAAACCCAAAATCCAAATTCCAAGCAAGACCGAAACTGTGAAAGGATCGGCTTCCATCGCAGGCATGCAAAGAACGCATGCCTGCGGCACCCGAACATGGCTGCATGCCTGCGGCACCCCCAGACGCCTTATTTTCTGGATGAATTTATGTCGTAAACTGTTATCATCTGTCCCCAATAATGCTAATTATTGCTGAATAATGAGCGGACGCTTTGCCTTGCGGTGAGGATGGGTCGATGGATCAAGTCTTGCATCTTCTCGATCGCTACGGGTATGCGATCATTTTCGCCAGTGTGTTTCTCGAGGCCCTGGGATTGCCGATTCCCTCGTTTCCATTCCTGCTTGCGGCCGGTGCAGCCTCGGCGCTCGGTTCCATGAATATCGCGGTTGTCCTGCTGACAGCGGCGGTCGCCATGTTGGCGGGTGACACCATCCTCTATATTGTCGGAAGACGGTCAGGCTGGTGGATTCTCGGATTTCTCTGCAAGGTATCCGCCAGCCCGGAGACCTGCATCCTGCGTTCTGCGGAGTCGTTTTACAAGCGGGGGCGGATCACCCTCGTCGTGGCGAAGTACATTCCCGGCATCAACACCATGGCCCCGCCCCTGGCAGGAAGCCTGAGGATGAAACTCCGGCAGTTCCTCGGCCTCGATTTGCTGGGAAGCCTGCTTTACATCGTGCCGTTTCTTGCGGTCGGATATTTCTTCAGCCGGGGCATCGAGCGCGTTGTGAACGGCATCCATTCCCTGGGTCAGATTTTTCTTTGGCTCTTTTTTTTGGTGCTTTTGGGGTATGCCGTTCACCGGTTCAGGATTTACTCCAAAAACCAGCTTTACCGGGAAGTGCCACGGGTATCGGTCCAACAACTGGCCGAAAAACTTTCCGATCCGAATTGGTCAAAGACGATCTTGATCGCCGACTCGCGCAGCCATGGCTATTACGAGGATGGCGCCAGGCGCATTAAAGGCTCCACCCGCATCGAACCGGCCTCCATCAGCGAGCAGCTCGAAAAGCTGCCTCGGGACAAGGAGATTTATCTGTATTGCACTTGAAGGAACGACGCCACAAGCACCAGGCTGGTGCACATCCTTCGACAAAACGGTTTTAATGCTTTCGTGGTCCGCGGCGGATTCAAAGCCTGGACAGAGATGAAAGGCGACGTCGAGTCGGTTCCCCCCGAAGATATCCTCGTGCTTCCTCGATTTTCTTAAGAGGGGTTCCAAGTTCAAGGTTCCAAATTCAAAGTTCAAAGTCCAAGGTCCAAAGTCTGAAGTCTGAAGACTGAATGCTTTTTCTGGCTTCTGGCCTCCGACTTCTGACCTCTGATTCCTGATCTCTGGATTCCTGCCCCCGGCTTCTTGCTTCCGTTCTGCCCTCTGACACCCGACACCCGACACCTAAAACCTTTCCTCCGACTTCTGACTTCTGATTTCGAGCCGAACAGATTACAATGCATTCCTAGTGTGTGACATGAATGATGCCGAAGGGAAAGTCTGGCGTTTGATCAGTGACCCGCCGCGGCGGGGCGCCCTCAATATGGAGATTGATGACGCGCTCTTGCACCATCTCGAAGAGAGTGATCAGGTCGCGACCGTGGTTCGCTTTTACGAATGGGAGCGGCCGACGCTTTCGTTGGGGCAGCACCAGAGAGTCGAACTGGCCGCGGACCTCGATTTTTGCCGGGCCAATCAGATCGACATCGTTCACCGTCCCACGGGGGGTCGTGCGGTGCTCCATGATCAGGAATTGACCTATGCGGTCATCTCCAATGACCAGGATGTCTTTGCATCCACTTCGGTTCTCAGGACCTACAAACAAATCGCGCAGGGCCTTTGTCGCGGGTTGAGGCGACTGGGTGTGGAGGCGCTTCTTGCGGATGCTCCGACGCATGCGCTGGAGGCACCTCAGAACCCTTTGACAGTCAAGCATCCCTGTTTCAACAGTCCTTCTCGGTATGAATTGATGGTCGGCCAACGGAAGCTCGTGGGCAGTGCTCAGAAACGGTTGCAGCGGAGTTTTCTACAGCACGGGTCCCTGCTCCTGGATTGCAATATCCCAGTGCTGGCGCGTGCCACCAGGGCGGATGAGGAGGCGCTGGCTCAAAGCATTACCACCCTTCGTAAAGTCCTCGGGCGCCCGGCAGGCCGGGGGGAGGTGGAACAGGTGCTCCTCAAAGGGATGGAGGAAGAATTCTCAATCCACTTCGAGGTACAGCCCCTCACCGAGGGGGAGTTGATGAGGATGTTCAATTCCAAGAATAAGATTTTTCATGGGGTTAGCGCTTGACACCCCCCTGTTCACATCTTAAGATTACCTCGGTTTTTGGGGATGGCGTGTTCGCCACCTCACCCTTGAGTCCGGGGTACCTCAAATAATCATGGTTAAACAAAGCTTGGATCCGCGCTCTCATGAAATCTTACTGACCTTGGTTCGCACCTATATCGAGCAGGGCGAGCCAGTAGGATCGGCGACCATTCTGCGGCGCCGGAGGCTGGGGCTGAGTACTGCGACGATTCGAAACATTCTGGCGCGGTTAGAGGAAGAAGGCTATCTGGTGCAACCACATCCCTCGGCGGGACGGGTGCCGACCGATAAGGGGTACCGGATGTTTGTAGATGCGTTGGCAGGGGAGTCCAGGATTCGGGTTGCGGACGAGAACCTGATCAAAACCAACTTTTTCCGAGACTTCGAAGAAGCTCCACAGCCGTTGGAACATGTCTCCCACCTTTTGTCGGAGATTTCGAATCACGTGGGCCTCGTGGTGGCTTCCCATGTGGTGCAGAACGAGCTTCAGCACATTGAGTTCATTCGCCTCTCGGCACATCGTATCCTGGTCGTCCTGGTGACCAAGCCGGGGATCGTTCAGAATCGACATCTCTTGATGAGTGAATCCTTTACCCAGAGCGAACTCAATGAGACCGCTCAGTATTTGATGACAACTTTCCCGGGGAAAAGCCTCGTCGGGATACGCCGTGAGCTTCAACAGCGTTTGCACGAGGAGAGAACGCGTTGTGATGAGCTGTTGGAAAAAGCGCTCTTGATCTGCCAACAACGCGAGCTGACGGAGGAAGATTCGGCGGAAGTCTTCGTGGACGGCGCCTCGAGAATGGTTAATGAATCTACGGTCCAGGAGGTGGAAAAGCTGAAAGAGCTGCTTGAGACCCTGGAGGAAAAATCCAGGCTGTTGCGATTGCTCGATGAGTGTTTGGCCACCCGCGATGTGGGAATTCGTGTCCTCATCGGATCAGAGAACCGCGGGTCGGAGTTAAAACATTGCACGGTCATTACGGCTCCTTATTGGTCCAATGGCCAGGCGGTGGGATCGTTGGGAATTATTGGACCCAGGCGGATGTCTTACGATCGAACCATTGGCTTGGTTGATTACATGGCGAAGATGGTCAGCCAGATGCTGAGCAATAATTGATCTCGTGACGGGGACAAAATACGCCCGGTCACCGGTTCAGACGAAGTGTGATGGGAGTCATTGCGCAATCGTCACTGATTGCGTAAATTTTTTTTGAATGTCATCATAACAGGAGGAAGTCTTACGGGCCATGAGTTTTGGAAACGCAAATTCATCAAAGAAGGAACCCCGATCACCCAAAGGCGAGGGAGGGGGTACGAGCAAGGCTGATCAAAAGCAGGAGGAGGAACAGGTGGAGTCGACCACGGAGGAATCCCTGATGCCGGTAACCTCACCGGAAGAAGAATCATCAATTGAAGACGAGGTGAGCGGGGAAGCCACCATCGATGAGGTGGCGGACAGGTTGGTGGAACCCGCAGCATCGAAGCCCGAAGGGATGCAGGAGAGAATCAAGAAGCTGACTGAGGAGAATGCCCGCCTGTTCGACCAGTTACTCCGCAAGCAGGCCGAATTCGAGAACTTTCGCAAACGCACGGAGCGGGAAAAAGCAGAGTTCATGCGCTATGCGAATTTTGAAATCGTGCGCAATCTGCTGCCCGTCCTGGACGGATTTGAGCGCGCTCTCCAGATGGAGACGGCCGAGGACGTGGAAGGGTTTAAGCAAGGGATGGAACTGGTCTATAAGCAGTTCTCGGATGGTTTGCAAAAAGCGGGATTGAAGCCCATCGTGGCGCTCGGCCATAAGTTCGACCCCAACTTTCATCAGGCCATGGTGCATGAAGAACGAGACGACTTGGATGAGAACGTCGTGATTGAGGAGTACCAGCGCGGCTATCTGTTCCAGGGACGGCTGCTCCGGGCCGCCATGGTCAAGGTGGCGGTCGGGAAAAAGACTTCATCTGCAAGAGAAGAAGGCGACAGGAACACGGGGATCCAGGACTAAATTCGTTGAAGAGCGAGAGTTTTCAATGAACCGAATCATTGGCATTGATCTGGGAACCACCAACTCGTGCATGGCCGTGCTGGAAGGGGCTGCCGTCCAGGTGATCCCCAACCAGGAGGGGGGCCGGACGACCCCCTCCGTGGTTGCGTTTACCGAAAAAGGGGAACGACTGGTTGGCCAGATTGCGCGGCGCCAAGCGATCACGAATCATCGCAACACGGTTTACGCCGTCAAGCGGCTGATCGGACGGAAGCTCTCAACTCCGCAGGTGCAGCAGGCGCGGTCCCTGCTCCCCTATGAACTTTCCCAGTCGCCCACGGGTGACGTGAGGATCAAGATCCAGGACCGGGATTACAGCCCTCCCGAAATCTCCGCTTACGTGCTGCAGAAGCTCCGAATCGCCGCCGAGGATTATGTCGGGACGCTGGCCATTGATGCCATCATCACGGTCCCCGCTTATTTTGATGAGGTGCAGAGGCAGGCCACCAAGGATGCCGGCAAGATTGCCGGACTCAATGTCGTCCGGATTATCAACGAGCCGACGGCCGCTGCGCTCGCCTATGGATTGGGAAAAAAGCAATCTGAAAAAATTGCCGTCTTTGACTTGGGGGGCGGGACCTTTGACATTTCCATCCTTGAATTGAATGCAGGGGTGTTTGAGGTCCTCTCAACCTGTGGCGACAGTTTTCTCGGCGGAGAAGATTTTGATCAATGCATTGTGCAGTGGATCGTGGAGGAGTTTAAGAAGGAAACCAGCCTTAACCTTCAGGAAGATCGGCTGGCCCTACAGCGCGTCAAAGAAGCTGCCGAAAAAGCCAAATGCGAGTTGTCCGTCGCTCTTGAGGCTCAACTCAACCTGCCTTTTATTACGGCGGATGAGGCGGGGCCAAAGCACTTCAACCGCACCCTGGGACGGGCCCAATTTGAGGAGATGACGACGGAGCTGGTGGGCCGCACGGTGGACCCGTGCGAGCGGGCGCTTTCTGACGCCGGATTAACCCCCGACCAGGTGGATCACGTGATCCTGGTCGGCGGACAAACCCGCATGCCGCTGGTGAGATCTCGCGTGGAATCTTTTTTTGGAAAGGCCCCGTCGCTCGACATCAACCCCGATGAGGTTGTGGCCATTGGCGCCGCCATTCAAGGAGGGGTGCTCTCGGGGCAGATCAAGGATATCGTCCTGCTGGATGTTATTCCCCTCTCTCTCGGTGTGGAAACGCACGGCGGTCTTATGACCAAGTTTCTGGAAAGGAACACCACCATACCGACCCGGAAGACCATGATTTTTACCACCGTCTCCGATGGCCAGTCCACTGTGGAAATCCATGTGCTCCAGGGAGAGCGTGAGATCGCCCATCGAAATCGGTCTCTGGGCAAGTTTGAGCTGATGGGAATTGCCCCCGCTCCCAAGGGCGTTCCACAAATCGAAGTGACGTTCGATGTGGACGCGGACGGGCTGTTGAATGTTTCCGCCAAGGATCAGCACTCAGGTCAGGCCCAGGCGATCCGGATCACTCCGTCCAGCGGTTTGACACAAACGGAGATTGTACGCATGGTTGAAGAGGCGAACCGATTTGCGGAGGAAGATCGCAAGCGCCGGGAAGAAACGATGCTTCTCAATCACCTTAACGGATTGCTTCAGAACACCCGGAAGGCGTTCGAGGAATTTGGATGGATGCTGGAGGACGAAGAACAGCAGAGGGTGAAAGATCTGTTCCTGACTGCGCGCCACGCCATCGAATCTCGTCAAACTGAGTCATTGAACCGGTCCATCGCCGAGGTGGAGGAAGTGGCGGCCCGCTTGAAGCAACTCATGCTCTCCCCGAGTTAACGTTTGCCCATCCATTGGAGTAGCAACGCGGTTCCGCCTTAAACGAAGGAAGGGACCCCACCCTTTTACCCGCAACCGTTTCGGGCTTCTCTTCCTTGCGTATGAAGGAGAGAGAAATTCATCCTGAAATCGCCTTTATCCGGCTTGAAATGGACCCGGCGAAGAAGATGTGAGAAGGAGAGGTTTTAAGGAGTGCCCAACCAGACTGGCGATTATTATGAGATCCTGGGTGTCTCCCGTGACGCCACCGAGCAGGAGATCAAGAGCGCGTATCGCAAAATGGCGATGCGGTTTCATCCTGATAAGAATCCCGGCGACAAAGAAGCCGAAGAGAAGTTCAAGGAAGCTGCTGAAGCCTACAGCGTGTTAAGCGACGCGAATCAGCGCGGGATGTATGACCGATTCGGTCGCCAGGGTATAAGCGGGGCCGGAGGCGGGTTTAGCGGATTCGATCCGACCGTTTTTTCCGACTTTAGCGACATCCTGGGCGATTTTTTTGGCTTCGGTGATATCTTTGGAGCGGGAGCGGGTGGACGCCGTCGCTCCTCCCGGGAGCGTGGATCAGATCTCCGGTACGACCTCCAGATCTCTTTTGAGGAGGCCGCCTTCGGGGTGAAAACCAAGATCCGTGTCCCCCGCCTCGAGGGATGCAAGGAGTGCGGGGGATCGGGCTCGCAGAAGGGAACTGGGCCCACCACTTGCCCCCAATGTCAGGGGCGAGGTCAGGTGCGGTATCAGCAGGGGTTCTTCTCCATCAGCCGAACTTGCGGTCAATGCCGCGGGACGGGTGAGGTTATCAGCAATCCGTGCAAACAATGCCGGGGGGACGGCCGCCTGCGTGCAGAGCACACCCTGGAGATCAAAATTCCCGGTGGCGTGGATAATGGCTCGCGTCTCCGGATCGCAGGGGAGGGGGATGCCGGGATACACGGCGGCGATTTAGGTGATTTGTACGTGGTCGTGTACGTCAAGGAGCACGCGTATTTTGAGCGAGAGGGAATTGATATTCACTGCAACGTTCCCATCAGCTTCTCCCAGGCTGCGTTGGGGGCCGAGATCAAAGTGCCCACCCTTGAAGGCGACGAAGAAGTTTTAAAGATCCCCGAAGCCACTCAATCCGGAGCCACCTTTCGCATCCGTGGGAAAGGGATCCCGAACATCAATGGCCATGGCCGAGGTGATCTTTTTGTCACCGTTCGACTGTTAACCCCCCAGAAGCTTACTCGCGAACAGCGCCGTTTGCTGGAACAGCTGGCGACAGTCTCTTCCGTTGAAAACAAGCCGGCAGAAAAGAAAATCTTCGAAAAAGTGAAAGACATCTTTGGATAACGTTCCCCTCGAGCTCTCCCTTCCATGGAATCTCTGGTCATTTCGGTCACGGTCCCGAGTTGTGAAGAAGACGGCCTGGTAGGCTTCTTTCACGAGGCGGGTTGCACTGGAATTGAAGTACAGAACTTTGATTCTGATCAGATCACCTTGTGCGCCTTCTTTCCTGCTCACCGCTCACCTTCCCTTCGAGAGCTTATGGATCCCCTTACCGCGCGTCTTTCAGATTCGTCCCGGGCCTCCATGTCGACGACGTGGGTTCCCCACGAGGAGTGGACAAGACATTGGCGGGACTCACTCCGCCCGTTTTCCGTCGGCGCATCATTTCTCGTCATTCCCGGCGTTTACAAGGAAGAACCGGAGGCGGGGACGCGGATCGAAATCAGGATCGAACCCGGGATGGCCTTCGGAACCGGAACCCATGAATCGACTCAGTTATGCCTGCGCTCCCTGGAACAACTGCCGCTCCAGGACCGGATCGTGCTCGACGTCGGAACCGGTTCCGGAATTCTGTCCATTGCAGCGGTTCATCGGGGTGCCCGATTGGTGGGGGCCTGTGATATTGACCCTGTCGCGGTTCAGGTGGCGGCAGCAAATTTCGAAATGAACCGGGTCACCGCGAAAACGCGAGTCTGGGTCGGTTCCCTGGAGGCCCTCGCTGACCGGTGCACAGAAATCTGTTTTGCTAACCTGAGCGCAGGCATCCTCGAGGGCTTGTGGCCGGAGTTCAAGCGCGTGATCGCCCCTCAAGGCTGGTTGGTCTGTTCAGGGATTCTTCAGGAGCAGGAGGAGACCCTTCAGGGACATTTGGAGCACCAGGACTTCCTAGTGGAGAGGAAGGAAACCACGAATGGCTGGGTGTGTTTGGTCGCCAGAAAGGGAATGGAGCGATGACAGACCGGCGAGTGTTTGTCAGCGCCGACGACTGGTCGTCTGAATCCATCGTGGTGCGGGGGGAGCAGGCCCATCACCTCAGGAATGTCTTGAGAGCCCGTCCGGGCGACTCTTTTGAATTCATCGACGGACAAGGTCGTTGGGCGCGCGCCACCTTGAAAGGGATTTCCACTCGCGGCGAATTGACCTGTCGAATCGAGGAGCAATCGAGGACACTGTCGCCAGGAGAAGATCGCGTGGTGCTTCTTCAGGCGTTGGTGCGATTTGAAAAGTTTGAATGGATTCTGGAAAAGGCAGCGGAGTTGGGAGTTAACCGGATCGTTCCGGTTGTGGCCGCCCACACCGAGTTAAAATGGCGTGACGTCACGAACGCCCGACAGGTGCGCTGGGAGAAGATCCTCATCGAATCGATCAAGCAGTGCCGTCGGCTGTATCTTCCCGTTTTGGACCCCCCTTTGCCGTTTGCTCAGGCCGTGTCGAAAACCCGAGGCGGCTGTAAATTACTGCTGAGCGAGAAACCGGGTACCCCCTTGCTCAAGTCCGCCCTCAAGTCATTCTTGGAGACCTGCCGCCATTCTTCTGGGGATGTGTCTTACGGTGGGTTTACATTGGCGATTGGGCCCGAGGGGGGATGGGCTGATGAAGAGATTGGTTCCGCCGGACGATCCGGGTTTCAAGCGGTCTCACTGGGGGAGGGCATCCTCCGGGCAGAGACAGCAACGGTGGCCGCCCTCGCCATCCTTCATTATGAAACGGGGAACTAAAAATGCGGAGATTTCCTTTTGAACTTCAGATTTCGGCTGTGCTATCATGGCATGTCTTTTCTGGTCCAGTGCAGGTCTCAAATCATCCGATCCAGCTATGAAGCTTCCCGGGATCAAATCATTGATCATGACGATTGCACTGCTGCCTCTGTGCGGCTGGGCGCAGCAACGTCCTTTACTGACTCAGGATGTCGACTTGATCAAACCGGGGCACATTCTCTTTGAATTTGGTATGGATTTTCTCCAGAATCAACGCTTCCCTGTCTCCGGTTTGAGAGGAGACCTCACCAGCGTTGGGGTGATCGGAATCAACATCGGATTGGGAGAGACTGCAGAATTCCAGATCACCGGAACTGCTGCCAATTTTCTCTCGGTGAACGAGAGTATCCCTTCTTTTGTCACCCCTCATTTGAGCGGGGATGGCCATTCGGCCACTGATATCGGTGACTTTGTCCTGGCGACAAAAATCCGCATTCTTCCGGAAGGAAGACGACGTCCCTCCATGGGGTTCCGCGTTGCCGTTCAATTGCCCAATAGCGATCAAAGCCACGGCATCGGTCTGAACACGACCAATGTTTTTGGTTCGTTTCTGTTTGGAAAACATTTCGGCAAGTTCAACACGTTTTCAAATATCGGTATCGGGCTTCTGACTTCGCCCACCCAGCTGTTCTCACAAAACGATGTCCTGACTTACGGGGTTGCTGGCCTATACCCGTTAACTCCACGCGTCTCGCTGGCCGCGGAGATCAATGGGCGCTGGTCAACGCGCGGAGGCCCGCCACCGCTGGGAACCGAGAGCTTGTCGCAGGCGCGGCTCGGGCTCCAGGTCATGGCTGCCGGATTCCGGTGGGATGTGGCCGCCATTAAGGGGATCACGCGTGTTGATCCGCAATCGGGGATTACCTTCGGAGTCACCAAGGATATCAAGGCTTTCGAAATTCCTGCAGCCACCCTTTCGAAGTGAGATTGCAAGTTTCACAACCCTCAGCCTCATTGACGCATCTGAGGAGCTTGTGGCAGGAGGAAGGAATGCGTCAAGTTAATTTCAACAAATTCAACAAACGGAGGATTCCTGTTATGCGTTATGTGAAGTTATTGTTCGTTTTTGTGTTTACATTGATCGTTGTGGCGTCGTTCAGCCTCGCCAAGCCGGAGTATTCGAAGAAGGAAGGCAAAAACTGCGCTTACTGCCACGTCAAAGCGGGTTCGAAGGACTTGAACGACGTGGGAAAGTGCTATAAGGAGAACAAACTCTCTCTGGAGAAGTGCGGGGATAAAGCCAAGATGAATTAAAGGTCCTAACCGAAGCCATCAGTTCCTCCAGATGAGCGAAGAAGGGATGGGGAGCCAACCTCATCCCTTTTTTGCTTTTTTATCCAGGGGAAGAAATCATGCTTTGCAGAGCGAGTGCTGGGAACCCTGCCCGGCGAGGGAAGAACGGGGAGAAGAGGCCCGCGAGAGAGAGAAGGGATGCGCCCGGTCCAACACTGTTGGATTTATTACATCGGGAATGGATTTTTTCGCTCACCATTGCACAGACGCACAGGGGGGAGACCCTCTGCAGTCGTGAAAGGAATTTGGGTGGGGACCTACCGAGTCAAGTTCGTCCGGCGTGAGGAAGTCGCCCTGGGAACCCTGGCGTTTCATTTCGAGAAACCCGCGGGTTTCCAGTTCAAACCCGGCCAGTACACGGATGTAATCTTGATCAATCCGCCTGAGAAAGACGATGAAGGAATTGCGCGTTCACTCTCCATCGCGAGTGCGCCCTTTGAGGAAGGACTCATGTTTGCAACGCGAATGCGGAATACAGCCTTCAAGCATGTTCTCAGCGCCATGCCACCCGGCACCGAGGTTGAGATGGAAGGACCGTATGGAAGTTTTACCCTGCACCAAAATGCCAGCAGGCCCGCCATTATGATTGCGGGAGGCATTGGGATCACGCCTTTCCGGTCCATGCTGATTGAGGCGGCTCATGGCCGATTGCCGCATCGGATGATTCTGTTTTATTGCAATCGACGGCCCGAGGATGCGGCGTTCCTCACGGAACTTCAAGACCTTCAGCAACTCAACGGGAACTTCACCTTGGTCGGCGTGATGAGCAAGCCGAATGAGTCCCGCCTGCGCTGGGAGGGGGAAAAAGGGCGTTTCACACCCGAGATGCTCGCAAAGTACTCCCAGGGACTTCGGGAGCCGATTTATTATCTCGTGGGTCCCCCTGCCATGGTCTCCGATGTCCACAGGCTGGTGAATGAGGCAGGCGTGAACGACGACGATATTCGGAGCGAGGAGTTTGGCGGGTATTAGCCCCCTCATCCCGGCAAGGATCCGCAATTTCAATTCTCGCGGTACATTCCCCGTCCGAATCCAAACCCACACCTGATCCAAAACCCGGAAGTTGTAGAGGACCGGCCGCAGCGGATTCGTGTTGACAGAGATAGGGAAAAGATTCACAATTCTAATGCAAATCAAGATTGTCTACCCGGTTTGATGAACTCTCTTTAAGTCCCTTGTGTGAGTGGCGTTGGATTATTTCAGGCCTTGTCGCAGAGCAAATTCACAAGGTCCTGAATCGAGGCCGCTGCCAAGGAGAAACATCTTTGCTTGGGTTGACTATGACCCAAAAACACTTCAAGACCTGAAAGCGATTTACTCCTCTACGCACTTGGCTGGGTTTGATATTGAGTCCTGTGTGTGGCGTTGGCGTGTCCTCCCCAGTCAAATTTTCCTGCGCATGACCACTTGATATCCTCCTTGACCGCATTTTAGGTCAGAATGATTTTCAGGCATCGGGTGGGGAGCAGTGTGGACCCCTCTCGGGGCAGCGGCAATTCATCCTGATCATCCAGGAACTAACCGAAATCAATCGTCAACCAGTGGGGAGGACATATGAGTCTAAGAAGATTTCTTGTCTTCATGATTGCAGTCACAGCGCTGATGGCTTTTTCCGTCACTCCTGCCATGGGACAGACCGATCCTTATTCAGTGCTTCGGTTTGCTCAAGCGGCCAACGGACAAACCGGACAGGACTGGTGGGCCACGACCTTAGTCATATCTAATCCAGATTCGAGTGCGCGGGAGATTCTGATCGAATCTTATGAAGGAGTAACAGAAGATGGTCAACCCGTGCCCCTTGCATTGGGTTTTAAGACCACGTGCGGCGCGGGGAGTACGCCCGGGAGCTATGTCCTCAGCGGGAATGGCACCTGCAAGTTTGAGAGCAGTGCTTCGGGACCCCTGGGGACGGGATGGCTGCGCGTGACTGAGAAGGCTGGTCACAATATTGGCGGGTATCTCTTCTATACCCTTTATCGGGGAGATCCTGCCACCACTGGGGTACCGATGAGCAGTGTAGGAGTCTCACCGATGCATGTTTGTGGAGGGCTGTCGATCTCCGTTGTGCGCAATGCGTCGAAAGGCGAAAACACCGGCCTGGCAGCCGCGAACCCATACAACTATCAAGTCCGCATGAATATATCGCTCTACGACAGCTCCGGAACCCTGATAAGAACGATTATCGGCGGAACCGAGGGTGGCCTCGAGCTCCAGCCGCTGGAACATGGGGCACTATTTGTAACCCAATTGTTTCCCGAGTTAGAGAATTTGGACAATTTTGTTGGGAAACTGGTCCTTACTGGTCTTACGAGCAATGATGGTGTCGTCGCAACAGCCCTGGTGGCAAAAGGAAACGTCTATGGAGGGGCGCCAGTAACCTTGGAAGACATTCATACCGAGAAGTCCGGCAGCCCGCAGAGGTAGCGGCATACTCCGGGGTGGCGTCAGGCAGTCACTGCTGGCGTGGCCGTAATAATTGTTGCTGCAGAAGGAGGTGTGGGGTTCTGGTAAGTTCCCCACTCGGTTATGGGGGCATCAGCAAGTGCGGGATCTCTTGGACAAGCCCCCCCGAGCGAAAGGGGGGTGTGTATCCAATACTGCTCCCAGAAAGCTGGGGCAGGGCCTCGCTAGAAGGACTTGCGGCTGTCAAGCAACAGCGTGACGGGGCCATCGTTGATGAGGTGGACCTGCATCATGGCTTGAAAACTCCCCGTCTGAGTGGGAACATTGCGGCTTCGAGCATGCTCTACAAACTGTTCATACAACGACCGCGCTGTCGCAGGATCTGCCGCATCATCAAACGAAGGTCGGCGACCTCTTCGGCAGTCCCCCGCCAACGTAAACTGAGATACGACCAGCATCGCGCCGTTCACCTCTTCAAGGCTTCGATTCATCTTCCCATTCTCATCTTCGAAGATGCGGAGTTCGATGACCTTTTGAGCGAGTTGCCTAACATCCTCCTCGTTGTCGCCTTTCATCACCGCAAGCAAGACCAGCAATCCCTTGCCTATGCTCGCCACCTGGTGGTCGTCCACGACGACGTTCGACTCCTTCACGCGTTGTAGGACGGCTCTCATGGGCCGGGATCCCTCCAGATAGGCATTGAACTCCCTCAGGGGATCCAGTAAATC
>JBAVHJ010000677.1:0-2404 GCA_049685715.1 Terriglobia bacterium
GAGGAACAGCATGAACCGGAGATTGGTCAGGACCTTGAGCGTGTTTTTCAGGGCTGCGGCGATGCTGGTCACCTGCTTGTCACTGGCCACGGGGGCGTCCTTGTAAAAAATCAGGGTGGCAAAGAACATCAACAGGACGCTGATCGCCGATACCCGAAAGACGTTTTCGATGCCAATGGAGCGGCGCACCAGGAACGCCACAATCGGGCCCAGCGTGCCACCGATATTGACCAGCGTGTAATAGATGGAGTAGCCAAGGGAGCGAACGTTTTCTTTTGCGGCCATCGCGGTCGTACCCACGACGCAGGGCTTGACGATGGACGGACCCAGGGCCGGCACCATCAGGATGGCGAACACCATCCAGTAGGGCGTCAACGTATTCCTCAGAGGGGCCATCCAGGGCGACGCCAGTGAGCCCATTAAAAAATACCCGATCGCCAATATCAAATAAGCAAACGACAGCGATCGCCGGAAGCCAAAGCGGTCCGCTAGCGTTCCCCCCAGAATCGGAAGCAGCCATACCACAAAACCAAAGTAGCCGATCAGATCGCCGGTCTGTTGCTGTGTAAAATGCAACTGCTCGCTGAGAAAAATCGCGAGGACCGCCTGCTGACCGTAGTAGGAAAGGCGCTCGAATAGCTCGGTGATGTTGGCGACCCAGAAGGAGGGCAGAAATCCCACCTTCACTTCCTGCAATCGGTCTTTGAAGGCCACAAGAACATCCTTTCAAAATTCATTCTGTCGAACGTTGCCAGAAATTCTTGATTTTCAAGTAAGGATCTTGCGGTGATCATGCTTTGGCAGCCGCGATGGGTGGTCTTCCCATCGCGGATTGTTCCAAGAGGGAAGAGAATCCCCATTGGCCATAAAAACCTTTGAATCCCGAAAGTGCTGGGATATGCTGTGACGCCTCACCTAAACGAAGGGAATTATAAACGGTCTGTCAAACCCACCCACCAAATAATCAACACTCACGGGGAGGAAAAGAGAAAATGTCAAACCGCCTGCGGAACCTGATTTTGCTGATTGCAGTTCTATTCGTTTGTCTGCCGGTTATGGCCCAGCAGAAGCTGCTGACCCTGGACGAAATCTACAGCCCTGATCCGAAAGTTCGAGTCAACTTCAACGGCAATCCTCCCACCGGATTACGGTGGATGAAGGACGGCATTCACTATCTTTGGACCAAGCGGCCGCCGGGTGCCGAGCGGACACAGGGAGCGGGAGCCCCGGCGGGTCAGTTGATGCGGGTCAACGCGATGACAGGCGAAGAAGAGCCCTTCTTCGACGCGGCGAAAATGGAAGCGGCTTTTGCGAAGCTTCCCGGAATCAGTTCCGAGCAGGCGAAGCAGGTTGCCCATCGCGGCAACTATGAAATGAATGCGGACGCGACATCAGCTCTTGTTAATTTTTCCAGCGACCTCTTCTATTACCCGTTTGGTGGCGACACGGCGGTGCGATTGACCAACAACCTCGACCCGGAGGAAGACGAAGAATTTTCTCCCGACGGGAAGCTGGTGGCGTTCGTTCGCAACAACAACCTCTACGTCGTCGATGTGGCGACGCAGAAAGAACGGGCGCTGACCAGTGATGGGAACGCGACCCACCTCAATGGCCGGCTCGATTGGGTGTACCAGGAGGAAATATATGGGCGCGGCAATTATGGCGCTTTCTGGTGGAGCCCGGATTCCACAAAGCTGGCCTATCTGAGACTCGACGAGTCTCGCGTCAAGAACTATCCGGTGGTCGACCACATCCCGTACGATCAAGTCCTCGAAGACACGAAATATCCCATCTCGGGCGAGCCTAATCCATCGGCCGAGTTGGGGGTGGTCAACTCGGCGGGGGGCGCTACGCGGTGGGTGAATAACTTCAAATATCAAGGAGGGGAGTTTCTGATCACTCGTGTGGGGTGGACTCCCGACAGCAAAAAGCTCGTGTACGAAATCCAGGACCGCGAACAGACTTGGCTTGATCTTAATGTCGCTACTTCACCCGATTCGCCGCAAACTCTGATTCATGAGGCATCGAAGGCCTGGGTGAATGTGTCGGAACTCCCGACCTGGCTGAAGGACGGTTCGTTCCTGTGGGAGAGCGAACGGACGGGGTGGAGCCATCTGTACCATTACAGCGCCGAGGGAAAACTGGTGGGTCCGGTCACCTCGGGCGAGTGGGAGGTTCGCAAGTTCTTCGGTGTGGATGAGGACAATGGATTTGCTTACTTCTCATCCAACGAATACAACCAGGTGGGGAATCAGGCCTACCGGGTGAAGCTCGATGGGACCGGCCGCACGCGAATTACTCAGGGAGAAGGAAATCACAATCCAAACTTCAATTCCAAGTTCTCGCTTTTCATTGATTCCTGGAGTGACGTCCACACCCCCACCCAGGTCCGCCTGTATAAGCC
>JBAVHJ010000678.1:0-8181 GCA_049685715.1 Terriglobia bacterium
CACAGTAATCGTGGAGGGCGCATTATTGATCCTCAGAACGCCCACAGGAAACCGTTGGAGGAATGAATCCTCTTTGACGCAGGCACAGATCCCCGCAATACGTGGGGATGATTTGCAGAATAATTTCCATCAGGAGTTCTATTGTGATTCCAGCGAGTTTTGAGTATTTTGCACCCAGAACCATCAAAGAGGCCCTCACGCTCCTGAGTCAGCATGGGGATGCCAAAATCCTCTCGGGCGGGCACAGCCTCTTGCCTGTCATAAAGCTTCGCTTAGCTGAGCCGAAGGTAGTGATCGACATCGGACGCATTCCGGGCTTGAGCGGGATTCGTGAGGAGGGTGGGATGATTTCGATCGGTGCCTTGACGACTCACTACGCCATCGAGTCGTCCGGGTGGCTCAAGGAGAAATGTTCATTGCTCGGGGAGTGCGCCTCCCAAATCGGAGATGTGCAGGTGCGAAATCGAGGCACCATCGGCGGCTCCTGCGTCCATGCGGATCCGGCGGCCGATTACCCGGCCGCGATGCTTGCGCTGGACGCGGTGATGGTGGCGGAGGGGCCCAGAGGTCGCCGCGAAATTGCAGCAGAGAATTTTTTCATAGATATGCTGACGAGCGCGGTCGGCCCACAGGAAATCCTTGTGGAGATTCGCCTCCCGCTTTTGACCGGGCGGACTGGTTTCGCCTACCGCAAAGTGAAACAATCGGCTTCCGGATTTGCCATTTGTGGAGTGGCGGTCGCGCTCCAGACGGAGGGTAACCATACGTGCCGGAGAATCTCGGTGGGCGTGACGGGAGTCGCCGCAAAGGCATATCGCGCCGCCGTCGTTGAGTCCATGCTCCTGGGCAAGCCCCTCGGAGAAAGCGTCATTCGGGCCGCCTCGGCCCACGCTGCCGATCACATTGAAACCCTCGGCGATATCCATGCCTCAGCCGAATATCGAAAACATCTGGCAGCGATCTATTGTGCCAGAGCCATTCAAGCGGCATATCAAAGACTGTAGTCCCGACGCAGAACCCCATATCGGCACAGCTCTCCCACTGCCTATTCTATGAAGATTGAAGGCGAGCATCGCTTTGAGGGACTCACCCTGGTACAGGCTTGGACCCTGCTCACCGATCCCCTCATCCTCAAACGCTGTATGCCCGGATGCGAAAAATTGGAGCCGGTGGCCGACGGGGAGTTTGCCGTGGAGATTCTCGCGGGCGTGGCCTCCGTGAAGGGTCGCTACACAGGAAAGATCAAGCTTGAAGACCGGATTCCACCCTCTCATTTCAAGATCAATATCGATGGCAAGGGGGCTCCTGGGTTCATGAAAGGGGGTGGCTCGTTTGATCTTAAAGAGGATCTGGGCGACACGAAGGCGATCTACAGCGGGGACGTCCAGCTCGGAGGCCCAGTGGCCGGGGTGGGTCAGCGTATGCTTCACGGCGTTGCCAAGATGATGATTGGTCAGTTGTTCACTGCTCTCGAGGTGGAGGCCACTGCCCTGAAGGAGGCAGAAAAAAAAACTCCACACCGCGAAACCCCGAAGCATGGAATCCTTCGTGATCTGATCCGGTATTTGTGGAAACGCAGGGCTGGCGTCGTGAACAAATGAATTCCAGGGTTAAACCCCGAAGAAAGCACTCCATATGCCGGTCCGGCGTTACCCTCCTCGGTTTTCCAGCCAACACGTGGGTCAAGCGGTTTTTCGACGATGCGAATCTCTGAATACATTTTTGAAGGATCCAGGGGATCGATCTGCTATAATGCGCCGTCTATCCAGCATTGATTTTCACGCCCGTTCGGCGAACACGGCGCATCGTTCGTCGGGTCAAACTCATTCTGAAAAACCAGAAAAGTTTAAATCTATGGGCGTGGTTTGAATTGCGAGGGAGCTCTGTAAAAATGGAAAAACTTCTTGAGGGGAAGAAGGGTCTCGTGGTGGGAGTGGCCAATAAGCGGTCTATTGCCTGGGCCATCGCGCAGGCGTGCGCCGATGAGGGCGCGAAGCTTGCATTGACCTATCAGGGGGAGCGGCTTGAAGACTGGGTGAAGGAACTTGCGGAGACCCTGGAGGACCCCCCGGTGGTGATTTCCTGTGACGTCCTGCACGACCCGCAGATCCGTCATGTCTATGAAGTCATCGAGAACAAGCTTGAGTCCCTGGATTTTCTGGTTCACTCAGTCGCCTTTGCTTTGAAAGAGGACCTGGATGGGCACTTCGTCGACACTTCGCGTGAAGGTTGGCGCATCGCTCAACAGGTGAGCGCCTACTCGCTCATCGCGTTGGCAAAGTATGCCTTGCCATTGATGAAAAAGAATGGCGGTTCCATCATGACGATGACCTATTTGGGAAGTCAACGCGTGATCCCTCATTATAACGTCATGGGAGTGGCCAAGGCCTCTCTGGAGGCGACGGTGCGATACCTTGCCGCCGATCTGGGGCCCTATGGAATCCGCGTGAATGCGATCTCAGCCGGTCCCATCAAAACGTTGGCGGCGATGGGTATCGGCGGGTTCTCAAAGCTTCTCGAGTTCCATCGCGAGCACGCTCCGCTCCAGCGCAACATCGAGGCTTCCGAAGTGGGCGATACGGCCCTCTTTCTGGTGAGCCGTTTGAGCCGCGGAATCACCGGGACCACAATCTTTGTCGATGCGGGTTACCATATTCTCGGTGCCTAGAGCGGGCTGACTGAGCAAGGAGGATTTGTTTGGACGAATTCAAGTATGCCACCCCCGAGGGAACCGTCCGATATCGGGACCGCTTGAAGGGCCGCTTCGTGGACGGTCACTTTCGGATTCAGCAGGGACTCTGGATGTCGTCTATTGGAATTGGAACCTATCTGGGGGGTGACGACGAAGCCAGCGATCTCGCCTACACGGGCGCGATCTCCCATGCGGTGAAGCTGGGGGTCAACGTCATCGACACCGCCATTAACTACCGCTTTCAGCGGAGCGAACGCGCCGTCGGCGCCGCCCTCAAGCAGCTCTTTTCCTCCGGTCAATCGTCACGGGATGAACTGGTGGTTGCCACCAAAGGGGGATTCATTCCCTTTGAAGGACATGCACCCCAGAGCCAGGAGGAGATGCAATCTTATTTTGAGGAAACCTTTATCCGGCCCGGGGTACTCTTCCGCGAGGACATCGTCTCCGGATGCCACTCTTTGAAGCCCCGCTACCTTCAAAACCAACTCGATCAGTCGCTCAAGAACCTTGGGATTGGGTGCATCGACATCTACTATTTGCATAATCCCGAAACCCAGTTGGGCGAGGTTCCCCGGCAGGAGTTTTACAAAAGGTTACTCAGCGCGTTTGAATTGCTGGAAAAAAATGTGGCCGACGGAAAAATCCGAATGTATGGAACGGCAACATGGAATGCCTACCGCGTGGCGTCGACGGCCCCCGATTACCTGTCCCTGAATGAGATGGTTGAATTGGCGAAAACCGTGGGGGGTGACGGTCACCATTTTAAAGTGATTCAACTCCCCTTTAATCTCGCGATGCCGGAAGCCTTTGGCTTTTGGAATCAGCGCTCCAACGAAAAACAAACTTCGACCCTCAAGTTCGCAGAAGATTTGGGGATCACCGTCATGGCCAGTGCGTCCATCCTTCAAGCACAGCTCGCAAGGAACCTGCCGGTACAAATCGCGGAGATTCTGGACGGGAATCTCGACAGCGATGCCCAGCGTGCCATTCAGTTCACTCGATCCACGCCCGGCATCAGCGTCGCGCTCGTGGGCATGAGCCAGACCGCCCACGTCGAGGAGAATTTGAAACTGGCTGCTGTCCCTCCGCTCTCCTTTGAACAATACCGAAAATTATTCAAGGATTCGTCAGCCGCGAGCTAGGTGTGCCAGGTCGAAGGTCGGGAGGTGTTAGGCATCGGGTGTCGGGTGGCAGGGAAAGAAATCTGGAAAGAAACTGTCAGTCATCGATGAAGGCACGCCGCAAGACCGGACTTTGTTCCAGAGTACGATCTGCATCGTAAATGACGCTTTGATCTTGAATTTTGTTCATCCGGCCCTTTCAAACATTTCGACCGTTCTCCGTGGTCACCCAAATCCCAGTTCCAACTGCTGCGCTGCTTCCTCATGCGATTCAGCCTTCAAGTGCGAAGCATGGGGTATCCCATATTTTTCCCTCAAACGATGAATCTTCTCTTGAATCTGTTTCGTGTAATCCTCGGGCAGATAGGCTGATCGCGAAAATAGCCGTCGATAGCGCTTGGCCAAATCCGGGAAATGATTTTCGATGAAGGGGAAGAACTGTGCCTGGGCCGAGGGCATCAGGAATACAACCCCCGCAAAGAGGTACTCTGCCCGGGCGTGAGCGGCCTCACGGACAACCGACTCCATGTTCTCCGCAGAGGTTGTGATTTCGGGTAACAGGGGCATCATGAAAACCCCAGCTGAAATGCCGTTCTCAACCAGGGTTTGAACGGCCTTGAAACGCAGGATTGGCCGAGGCGCGCGCGGCTCCAGCAGGCGGGCCATCCTCTCATCGGTGGTAGTGATGGAGAGACTCACCCTGACGCGATTGTTTTTGGAAACCTCCTTCAACAAGTCTAAATCATGAAGCACAAGGTTTGATTTTGTCGCAATCGAGAGGCTGACTCCACGAGTCATCGATAGGGTCTTGAGGATCTGGCGGGTCACCTTGAATTCTCGCTCCGCCGGCTGATAAGGATCCGTTGCTGTTCCCAATGCAATCACTGCGTCTTTTACCCGGTGGGGGGTGAGTTCGCGCCTGAGATTCCTGGCGGCCTCCTCCTTGGCATAGATCTTCCTCTCGAAATCAACCCCATTGCGGAGCTCCATAAACTCATGGGTGTATCGGGCATAGCAGTATTTGCACCCGAACTCGCAACCCCGATAAGGGTTAATGGTCCATTCAAATGGCATGGAGGGGTTTGAGCAACGATTCAAAATCGACTTTGAGGGGAGCGAGAAGTACTGGACGTCGTTTTTCTCTGCGGCCAAATCGCTTTCTGCAGCCAGCCGGGCAATTCCTGAAAGGGGAAGAGGGGAGCTAAATGGCTCGACTCCTTCCCGGGGTTCCTCTACCACTGCGTGACGATCCATGGCCGGTGACCTCGCTAAAAGTCAACCCCGCCTTTCGGCGGGGTTTGTCAAAAGTTGGGTTGGTCGACCTTGTGAGTGCAGGTATATTCGCTTTTTGTTCGCCTAATGTCAAGAGAAAAATAACGAGTCCGGATTTGAATGACGGATGCAATCCCGGGTATCGTCACGTCGCGGCAGTTATCTCAATTTCAAAGGTGACTTCTTCGGTTGTCGGTTCTCAACTGCCGCTGAGTTTGAAGTTGACTGTAATGGTAGTGATCACTTCGACCGGTTGTCCGTTGAGCAGGGTCGGCCGGTACCTCCACTCCTTCACCGCTGCAATCGCGGCGGGGATGAGAAGAGGATGCCCACTCTCCACTCGGAGGTCTTGTATGATCCCATCCTTGGATATGATCGCCTCCAATACCACGGTGCCTTGGATGTGGTTCCCCGTTGCCAGAGGTGGATAAATGGGAGTAGGTGCAAAGATCAGCTTGGCTTGCTGGGGCCCGGTACTGATTTGAATTCTGACGGGCTTTGAAGGTTCGGTTCTTTGAACAGGTGGCGGAGGAGCAGGGACCGGGCGTGGACCAGGCAACCACCGTGGAATTCCATAGGGCGGGCCAGTCTGAGTTCCCCCGATAACACCATCGGGCAGTCCCACGGGAGAAGAAGCGGTTGGTCCCTCATCGACAATTCTTGCGATATTTGGAGGGATTTCAGCGGGGATTTGGATCTGATTGGAATTAACATCCGTCACGTGACGTTCCACGCCAATGATTCTTACGGTGCGCACTGCCGGGGGAGGTGGTGGCGAAGGAGGCGCCGTAATAAAGTAATTGCGGATCTGGGACAGGGGAAGCGCTTCGGTGTAAATCAAAGGGATCAAGACGAGGAATACCAAGGCAATCACATGCAGCCCCACCGAAAAAAAGACAGTCAGGGGTTTCCTGGAGTTCTCGTCTTGAGATCTCTTCATATCCATGGTATCGAACATCGCCGTATCCCCCTTTCGACCCATGACCGGGAAAGAACTCCTTTAGCGGATCGCAGTGAGCCCCCATCCGGGCAAGCTCCCCACCCACAGGCGGAATGTATTTTCTGGTTCCGGCGGCCGCTTCCATTGGACGTCTTCTGTTGGATTAGACGCCAGGCTGAAATGGAAGTTCCATTTCTTCTTCCCGCTGGTATCCCTTGAGAATAATGGTAGACTTTAAAAACGACCGGATTCTTACGTCGGGGAATCTTCAGCCTGGTGGCAATCAAACGATGAGGTGAGTCATGGACAAGAAGGCCATTGTGTACGGGATCCGAATGTTTGATGCAGAAGAACTGGATGAAGTACCGGAGGCGTATGTGATGATGAAGGATGGTACCACAAACACGATCACAATGCATCTGATCGAAGGCTCACCCGAAGAGTGTAAGACCCAACTGCTTCAGTCCCTCGATGCCTTTTTCGAGTTGAGTGAATAGGCGGGGTTCTCGCCCGAAAGAACCGATGGACCCAAAGCCCCCCTTGACCCGACTTCCTGATAGGGACCCATGGGGGCGTCGCCTTCAACGAGGATTCGAGCGCGTGAGTCGGCTCCCTTGACGGGACAACTTGCCGCACTCCCACAAGTGAGGCGGAGTTGCCTGGGTGAGAACTCGCTTTGTCCCCCCCCTTTGGATCTGACCCCTCGGACAAATCTTGTGAAAAGTGCACATTCATACACCGTCGTGTCTACATTGCACGGTTTGCATTCTGCCCATTTTCAGGGGAGTCGTTCAAAGTCCATTTCATAAGTTATGATCAGGTGCTTCTCCTTCGTTTCGACCGGTTGTACTATTCAATATCAGCCTGCTACCAGGGGTCAGAGGCGGGTGTGGCTCCCATTCAAATAAGACCGGATTTCACCGTGAACCCCCTTTCTTCGGGTTATGAACTTTAACAGATGCAGCTGACCTCAGATGGACCAGGAGGGGTTCGAACCTGAGAGTTAGTTCCCACCGGACACTGAATACTGAAAAAAGGATAAAGCATTCTTCAAGGTAGCGTTACTTAGTTAAATAGCAATTTTTATTGCGATTACGAGAAATCGGACAAAGATAGTCTTATTTCTCTTGTTTCGCGTTTTGAACGCCCAATTGTTGCGAAATATCTATGACAATAGGCTGTTGTGCAGGTCGGGGCTGTTTGCCGGAGAATTTTTCAGTGGTTAGCATGAACTTTGCCATTTCGAAGTCAAATGGCATCCTTCCATATTAAGTCACTTTACTCCATAACCTTAATGGGCTCCCTCTATCTCATCTGAGGTGTATCTCACTGCCTGCCTGTGATTTTGATGATACTTGGGACCCATAATGTATGAAATAAAACTGCGCTTGGTTCTCTTTTTGCACTGTCCCATATGTAGGGAAGTGTAACGGTAACATTGGGCGCATTTCGGACACACGATCTTAATCCTACAATTCGCCTTCTGAGGCTGGCGCCTTGAAATCGGACAGAAAAGTTCAATCTCGTTTCTTTTTGTACAGTTAGCCATTGATTGAACTTCAGGATGTACTGCTGTGAATGGCTGGCAAATGCCCTTTTTTCAGGAGCCATTCGAGAGGCACGGGAAAGTTTAAGGAGGTAGGTTAATGCTGAGTGTCGACCGCGTTCGAGCAAGAATTCTCCCAATCAGAGTCACATCTTTGTTGGCGTTCATGGGGGCGATGTTTTTTCTTTTCACTCCCGGTTTTCTATCGGGCCAGTGTACAGGGACAAAGACGGCAGACGTCGTGGCGTTGAATCAACCGTTTTTTTACAATCGACTGGGGGCGACCAACCCTGCTGGGATGATCTTCGCCCTAAGGCGCGATGTAGTTTCCATCACGCCAGGAACGCCGCTGGCGAGTGGAAATGTGATGCTGCGGGGCGACAAGCGTCCGCGTCCCATTGTTCTTCGCATGAACGTCAATGAGTGTCTCACTATCAAGTTCACCAACTTACTCAGCACGATCCCACTGGCTCTTGACGAACCCGCGACGCGTTCGGCCAGTATTCATGTCATTGGCATGCAACTGGCAGGCAGCATTGCCTCCGACGGCTCCAACGTCGGTAATAACGTGAGCAGCCTAGTCTCCCCTGGCGGGAGTGCTACCTATACT
>JBAVHJ010000679.1:0-25237 GCA_049685715.1 Terriglobia bacterium
ACCAAATGATTCCCCAATCGGATACCCTGGCGACGATGGACATACTCTATCAACTGAATCCTCACATTCAGTTCATGGGTCAATCTTCCGTTTCAAGATTCTCAGGATCCTCCGACACGGACCGTCCTAATGGGACCGACGTGTCCTACCTGTTTGGGACCAAGATCAAGGGCGTGCGGGGGAGCGCGGAAGTGACCTGGCAGAGGATGGGACCTAATTATCTCCCCCTCAGCTTCTTCAATCTTGGGGATCGCGAAGGGCTCTTCAGCTCCGCCGACTACCAGTTGAATCACAAGCTGTCACTCTACGGTGCGTTCAATCAATTTCAGACTAACCTGCTTGATTCACATACCCAGACCGCACTCCACATCAACAACGAGTTCATCGGCGCGCGGTATATCCTGCGTCCACACAGCACCCTCAATATCCGGGTGGGTAATGCCAGCGTTGAATCAAAGGAATTCAGTCCGAATTTCGTCTCTTCCCACAGCCACACCCTGGACCTGGAATTCCTTCAACAGGTTAAATCCTGGCGGTTCCTGGTGCGCTACATGGATAGCCGCGACCTTGACTTCACCACGGCCTTCCAGCACAGCCTGCGTCAACGCATGGAGCTCGAGGTTCGCAAGACCTGGAAGAACGGAACAAACCTCTGGGTTTCGGGCGGGACACTCCGCGAGGCCCAGCAGCAGGAACAGGAAAACAAACACTTGAGCCTGGTCGGGAGCGCGGGATTCAACTGGAACCTGCGGCCCAGCTTGTCTTTCTATTCAGAGTTGAACTGGAACCAGGATGTGGCGGTCGTTCGAACGACGAGCTTCAACAACACTTCCTTTAACAGCGGCGTCAGTTGGGCGCTTCCCCACGGAGTTCAGTTTTCGGTAAACGGCCAGTATAACCGGTCGACCAACAAAATGAACCTCCTGGACTTCTATACGGTCACTCCCGAAAATCTGAGCGACCTCCAAAACCTCTTATTGACCCAGCAACTCAATCGCTACCAGTTCACCTTCAGGATTTCGAAGACCTTCAAGTGGGGAGAGCGTCCCCAGGAGCTCCTCGTTCGAGAAGGCGGCGCTTCCGCGTTGGCCGGCAAGCCGCATGAGTTTGGAAATATCGCGGGACTGGTCTTTAACGACATCGACCGTAACGGTCTGGTCGGAGAAAGTGAATCGGGCGTTTCGAACGTTACGATCATCCTGGATAAGCGGGTGAAGGTTCCAGTCGATGAACACGGTCGATTTGAATTCAAGAACGTCCCGGTGGGGAAGCACACAGTGGAGTTGGATTTGCTCACGCTGCCGGCCACTTTTGACGCCGGCGCCAGCACGCGGGTGGCCGTCAACGTGGCCAAGCGAGCCACCGCGGATGTTCAATTTCCTCTGATGGAACTGGGAAAGGTTGCTGGAAAGGTCGTCCTCGTCAACGGATTGGATTCCGACGGCCTGCGCAAGGAAATCGGGGAGACCAGGGCGCCTGAACAGCCCGGCTCCAATATCATCATCCTCCTGAACGAAACCTACAAGGTGACGTTCACCGATTCCGATGGAGAATTCGAATTCAGCAATATCCCGAGCGGAGAGTACCGGGTTCGAATCGATCGCGGTACCTTGCCTGAATTCTCCACCATTGATTCGGACGAAGTTCAAGTGATCAAGATCGCCCCCGGCGGAAAGGTGTCCGGGTTGAAGTTCGTCGTGAAGATAAATCCCCGCCCGAACCGGCGCCTCCTGGTGGCATCGCAAACCCTGCCACAACCCGTGAAAGCGGAGCCGAATGGAACTGCCGTCGTCAATTCCGGGGCGAGGAAGCGGGTCAGTTCAGAGGTCGCCCGAAACGGCAAGTCGACCTTGCAGAATCCCAATGAGAAGACGACGAGCGTTTCCGCCCTGGCAGGTGGAAAGGGCCCATCGCTCGAAGACATTGACCGATGGTCGAAAGCCGCAGGGAGTGGAATGTTGATCCACACGGTCCGGAGCGGGGAAACCCTCGAGACCCTCGCATTGAAGTACTACCAGACAAGGACGAAATGGACGTTGATCTTCAATGCCAACAGGGATCAGATTGACGCTTCCAAGAGGTTGAGGCCCGGGCAGGAGTTGAAAATTCCCGTTGAGCCGGAGCCGGTTTCAAAACTGAATAAGACGGGCCGAGGGCCGGTGAAAGTCCACGTCGTCCAGCCGGGAGAAACCCTTGGAAGCCTGGCTTTGCGGTACTACAAAACAGAAACCAAGTGGAACCTGATCTACGAGGCCAACAAGACTCAACTGGCTGCTTCCAAGATCCTTCGCGTGGGACAGAGGTTATCGATCCCAGGCAATCCTGATGTGGCAAAAGCTGGAGCGCCCGACAAGGGCGTGACCGATACGACCTCCAAAGAAACGTCTTCCAGCGATACAGACGCTCCCGGTGCATCCGCACCCGCTCCCATCGTTGTTGGCAGTTCCCAATCCCGCTGAAGAAAACATCGCCTGTCTGCAATAGGCATTCACACTGCAAGGATTTTTCCCGCATAGACAAGACACATGTGAGCCTTGCTGGGATTCATTCCCGGCCAGGCGGAATCTGCCTGGATTTCAGAGTTGAATCCGGGTTTAAGGCAGCGACCCTCAGCGAAATCTCAATTTCGGATTTCGCGTTTATGGGTGCAATCTTCTACCCGGCTCGGGGTCTCTGGGCCGGCCTCGTTGGGGTCACGGAGGCATGATAGTGCCACACGCGCCACTGCCCATCGACCTTCCGCCACAGGATAGTCGCGCGTCCGACAATGTCCCGGCTTTGTCCGTCTTTGTTGACCTGCGTCTGCTTCCAGCTTCCCACCTGAACGGCATGATCGCCGTTTACCCAGATCTTCATCTCAGGATCGAAATCAAAAACTGAAATGGTGAAATTGCTCACCGCCGCGGTCCAGACGCGCTTGAGGCGCGGAAATCCCACCAGGGGACCTTCGTTGATGTCATAGTAAATGTTGCCGGGATCCTTGTCGAAGATCTCATCAAGAACCGACAGATCCTTGGCCACAATGGCGCTGGTGAATTTCTTCGTTTTCTCCCGGATGGCCTGTTCAGTGCCTTGCGCAAAGCACGGGATCGCCACAAGCATCGCCAGCAGTACGGAGAATAATATCTTTTTCATGTTGACCTCCAGATTGAAGAGATTTCAGGAGCTTGGGGCGCACTTCCTTGAAGCCCTCCTGACTGCCTCAAAGCCCAAGCGATTTCCTCAAGAACATCGGGGTGGTCCTCTTTTTGATGTTGGTTTCGAAGTGCCTTCAGGCCTTCTCCGGCGCCGATTTCACCCAGTGCCCAAGCGGCATGTTGACGTACCAATGGCTCGGGGTGAGACAGTGCATCGACAAGAACCGGAACCGCTTCGGCCGCATGGCTGTTTCCCAGGGCCACCGCGACATTGCGGAGGAAGCCCGCGTACCGCGCACGTTTGATCGGGCTTTCCTTGAAACGGTGATTGAATTCCTCGCGGGTCAGTGTCAAAAGCTCAGCCAGTCGTGGAACAAGATTGCCTTCGGCCGGACGAAAGTCCTCCTCACATGTGGGGACGGCGAATCGATTCCAAGGGCAGACGTCCTGGCAATCATCGCATCCGAAGATGCGATTCCCTATGAGAGGACGAAACTCACGCGGGATAGGGCCGCGGAGCTCGATGGTGAGATAGGAAATGCACCTTCGAGCATCGACGACATAGGGGGCGACAATGGCGCGCGTCGGGCAGATCTCAAGGCAACGTGTGCAAGTCCCGCAGAAAGTCTTGCTGGTGCCCTCGCTTGCCGGTGTGTCGCCAGGATCCGAGCCCGGCCTTTTTTTCCCCTCGTCGGTTGAGATTCTGCCTTTGGGATGTTGGAAGGGCGGGTCATATTCGCTTTCTTCGAATGGGTGTGTGGAAAGAATCTCTCCTACGAAAAGCCAGGATCCCATCTCACGGGTGATCAAATTGGCATTCTTGCCAATCCAGCCGAGCCCGGCCCGCTCGGCCCACCACTTGTCGAGCACCGGACCCGTGTCCACGTAGAACAAGGAGCAGTGACCCGTGATAAGGGACGAGAGAAACGCATCGAGCTCGCCCAGCTTCCGTTCCACGGTAAGGTGGTAGTCACGTCCCCAGGCATAGCGGGAAATTACGCCGGTTTCTTGATCGTCAGTGTGTTTTTCGGGAGAATAATAGTTGATGAGGACAGAAATGACTGACCGGGAGTGATCAAGGACTCTGCGCGGGTCGATGCGCTTCTCCGGGGCTCGCTGCATGTACCCCATCCTGCCCTGGAACCCGTCTTCCAGCCACTTGAGAAAGCGAAGCTTGGCAAGACCATCAACGGGCTCTGCCCGCGCGATGCCGCATCTGGCAAACCCCAGCGCCGCGGCCTTGGCTTTGATCTGTTGGGAGATGCTCACGGAAGGATTTTAGCGCTTATCAGGAATATCGAAGAACTCAAATACTAATCCGATAAATCCGCAGGGGCGTTCACGCCAGGGGTCGCACGCCCCTGCAAGCTGTCTCACCCAAGGAACGAATCCTCTCAATACTTCGGCACGGTCGGATCGACCTGATCGCTCCACGCCAGGATGCCCCCCTTGAGGTTCTTGACCTTAGAGAATCCAGACTTTCGCAGGAAATCACAGGCCTTCGCACTGCGCATCCCGCTTTTGCAGTGCGCCACGATCAGATGGGCAGAATCCAGCTCGTTGATGCGGACGGGAAGATCCCCCAGGGGGATGAGGTGAGAGTTCGGGATGCGGCAAATTTGAAATTCGTGCGGTTCCCGAACGTCCAGAATAAACACGGGCTCGTTGCCATCGATCATTCGTTTCAAAGCAGGGGCGTCGATTTCAAAGTCAGAGTGGGCAGACATTTCTTGGTCCTTTGCTTTTTGTTGTGGAATTCCACAGAATTGTTCGTAATCGATCAAATGGTGGATGGTGCGGTTCTTTCCGCAGATAGGGCAGTCCGGATCGGGGCGAAGCTTCAACTCCCGGAACTTCATCTTCAGGGCGTCGAACAGGAGCAGACGCCCTGCCAGCGTGTCGCCCTTCCCCAGAATCAACTTGATGGTTTCATTGGCCTGGATGCATCCAATGATCCCTGGCAGGACTCCCAGGACGCCGCCTTCGGCACAACTGGGCACCAGCCCCGGAGGAGGAGGCTCAGGGTAGAGGCAGCGGTAGCAGGGGGCATCGGGCATCCCGAAAATGGAGGCCTGCCCTTCAAAACGGAAAATCGAACCGTAGACGTTCGGTTTTCCAAGCAAGACGCAGGCGTCATTCACCAAATAGCGCGTTGGAAAGTTATCCGTCCCATCGACGATGATGTCGAAGTCCTTGAAAATATCGAGGGCATTCTCACTGGAGAGTCTCACCTCGTATCCCACGATCTTGATCTCCGGATTAATTCCCTGGAGCCGCTCCTTGGCCGACTGCAGCTTGGGCCGTCCAACATCCCGGGTCGAATGGATGACCTGGCGCTGAAGGTTGGTGAAGTCGACCACATCAAAGTCGACGATGCCAAGGGTCCCGACCCCAGCGGCCGCCAAGTACATACCCAAGGGAGCTCCCAGGCCTCCGGCGCCTATGGTGAGGACCTTGGCCGCCTTGAGCTTGAGCTGACCTTCCATCCCGACTTCAGGAATGATCAAATGCCGGCTATAACGCAGGATTTCATCGTTTGACAATTTCAGTTGCCGGGCTGACTCGGCGATCGCATCGGCGACCCCGGAAGAACCGCCCGCAATGGAGGGAATAATGGAAATGGTCTCGCCACCTTTCAATGGGGTGGCCTCTTTTTGCAGATACCGGATGTCATCATCGTTGACATAGATGTTAATAAAGCTCCGGAGCTTTCCATCATCCGCGTAAAGATGTTTCTTCAAGTCGCCGTATTGCGAAGTTAAGGAACGCAAAGCGTCGTTAACGGTCTGAGCATCCACATCCACCGAATCTTTTTTGCCGGCATACGGGCGTAGTGGCGTCGGGATGAGAATCTTTACAGCCATGGTTTGTTCTCCTAAATCAGCTATCAGCAGTCAGCTGTCAGCTGTCAGCAGTCAGCAACTAGCGATCAGCCACGATCTCCTATAACAAGTTCCAATCCAAATGAGTCAGCTACTGAACCTGCGAGTCAAAATAGAGGGCTCACATGTTCTGAAGAATCATTGGCATTTCGACCTTCGCTGCAGTTACCTGACCGCTCAAATCTGATCGCTGACGGCTGAAAGCTGACTGCTGATCGTTGACCGCTCAAATCTCCATCAGTCCTTCTGACTCAAATCTTTCGCGAGCTTCGTCGGTTTGCCAACAGGTGATTTCTCCAGGCTGCCCCTGTTTCACCGATACGATCACGTAGGAATATCCGGAACTGGCCACATGCAAATCGTACCGGGAGGGAGCCGCGGGATGATCCGGGTGCGAGTGATAAAAACCAATGATCGACATGGATTTCGAACGAGCCAGTTTTTCCGTCTCGAAGAGGTGTCTCGGATCGATGACGTAGCGATTGCGTCTGCCCCGCTCATTCTCATCAATTCCCAGTGCAGCGGCCATCTCTTTTTCATAACTGTTGGGTAATTGGACAACTTCCTTCACTTCCTTTTCGCCGTTTCCGCTGGTGAGTCCCACCAAAGCGCCACAACACTCATTTGGATAGGTATTCCGGGCATGCTCCTTGATGCGTTTGACTTGTTCAGCGGTCACTTTAAGCGTCATTTCGGTTCACTCTGCAAAGACTCCAAACACCAACGGCTGAAGCTCCGAAGTGGCCCCGGCTGCGCCTGCCCTTGGACTTAATCATTGTCCCTGTTCGCGTCCCTGAATGTTTGATCTCTAAATCTCTTCGTCCCAAAATCTCTCGCTCAGGTATTTGTCCCCGCCATCACAAAGGATGGTTACAATCACTCCTCCCGAAATCCGCTTGGCCAATTCAAGGGCCGCGACAATTGCGGCACCCGACGAAATTCCTATAAACAGTCCCTCTTCGCGAGCCGCCCGCTTCACCATGCGATAGGCGGCTTCGGTGGAAACGTCCAATTCATCATCGGCCAATTTGGAGTCGTAGATCCGAGGTACGATTGCCGAGGCCATGTGCTTCAATCCTTCCAGTCCGTGGAACGGTGAATCCGGCTGAAACGAAATGCACTGAATGGCTGGGTTCAACTCCTTCAGCCGGCGGCTTGTCCCCATGAAAGTCCCGCTGGTCCCGAGTCCCGTGACAAAGTGAGTGACCCGCTTCTCCGTCTGTTCCCAGATCTCATTCGCCGTCGTGAGGTAATGCGCTCTCCAGTTGGCATCATTGCCGTATTGATCCGGATAAAAATAGAGATCCGGTCTTTCGGCATACATTTTTTTTGCCATTCGAATCGCGCCATCCGATCCTTCTTGCGGACTCGTCAGGATCAATTCTGCTCCATAGGCCTTGAGGATCCGTTTTCGCTCTTCACTGGCATTCTGAGGAATGCACAAACGGACGCGGTACCCTTTGACGGCACAGATCATCGCATAGGCGATCCCCGTGTTTCCCGAGGTTGCATCCAAGAGAATTTTTCCCGGCCTCAAGCTGTCGTCTCGCTCCCCCTCTAGAATCATACTCAGGGCGGGCCGATCTTTGACAGAGCCGCCCGGATTGAACCATTCCGCCTTCCCATAGATTTCCACACCCGGAGGAGCGTCACTCACCACGCGCGTCAGCCGGATTAGCGGAGTCCGTCCAATTCTGGAGAGCAGATCGGATTGCGCAACAGGTTTCTCAAGATGCGGTGCTCGTGTCATAAGTTCAGGGAATCCTTGAGAATAAAGATGAGATAGACCCCCTTCCTCTCTTTTAGACATGGCCTTGACGCCACCCCGACAAGGGGCAATCCGCTAACGTCTTCTGAAAACGGGTATTCTATCACGCGGGAACCTTATCCTGGTGTAATAATTTGTACGCAATGGAGGACGATTTGACCGAAGAGTTATTGGATCGTCGCCGCGGAGGGTTGAACGTTCGAGGGAGGTGTGAGCGAGGCGTGGTGGTGAATCAGCAGCCAGCCGCCGTTCCTCTGTGTAAACAGGTTGGTGGAGAAAGCTTGAGCGGTTTCTACCCCATCCCCGAAGCGATTGGAAATATTTTCAAGACAACACACCCAGGCCAGGGTGCCTTCAATTCTCACGGTGACATAGCTCAGCTGGATTCGGATCTCGCGCGTATGCCGGAAGATTCGTTCCCAGCTTTCGGAGACATTTTCCCACCCGACAATCAGGCCCCAGCCCGGATGAACGCACTTTACCCACTCCTCATGCAACCACACTTGGGACATCTGTGAGAGGTCAAGTGCTTCGAGGGCCGCATAGAAGCGTTTGTTTACTTCCAGAACCTGGAATTCATTTTCGTTTGGCAAGCCTGCTCTGGTCCTTCCTTGGCGCCACAGGGTCTCTGGCTATCCGATTCTGTGGCGGCGAATCTACGCGGGGTCTTCCCTGAACTTGCGCGTCGAAATTCAATTTCCCTGCAAGCCTGTCGTTTAAGACAACCCGGGGCCTGGGAAGGGTAGCGCTCCGTGTAATGCCACTCAAGCATGAATGGCAGGAGTGCACGCGGTCGAAATTACCTGGCCGGCTCGAATTGCACTCCTCAACTTTGCAGGTGAACTGATTTTAGTTAAAGTACGGAATCATTGCAAATGTCTTTCTATAAAGCTAGTCTGGTAGTCCTTGTATTTCATCCAGCATCCTGGACCTCCCCTCATTCGGTTGAACCATAGTGGGAAAAGGCCTAGAGGGTACCCCTTGCGAGAGATCACTTGAGAGCGTGGATCGCCCAGTTGGATTGAGCATCGGAGCAGACCGGCGCCTTGGAAGGAAGAATGCAGTTCCGGACTTTATCTATGATTGTTTTGTAGGGGATCGGCAGCGGAGAAGACGGAGCTATGCGTCCTGGAAAGATAAAGATATTTCTTTTTTACGCCACCATCTGCTTCATTTGGGGGTCGACCTGGCTGGCCATCAAGTTGGGCCTCGATGGCGTTCCACCGCTCCTGGGAGCCGGAGTTCGTTTTACCATTGCGGGTCTGCTTTTTCTCCCTCCCATCGGATCACAACACCTCTCTTTGAAATTAAATGTCTCAAGTCTTCGTTTGATCGCCGTGGTCGGGGTGTTGAATTTCGGTCTCTCCTATGGCTGTGTTTACTGGTCGGAATTGACGATCTCCAGCGGACTGGCGTCAGTCCTGTTTTGCGTCTATCCGTTTTTTGTGGTGTTGCTCGCTCATTACTGGTTTGATCTGGAGTCACTGAACTGGAAGAAAGTCTCCGGGATTGTGTTTGGGTTTGCGGGCATTGTGGTCATTTATGCGGACCAGATCCAGGCCTCCACCGGTTCGCTGAAGGGGATGCTCGCCATCCTCGTGGCCACCCTCGCCTCCAGTATTTCACTGGTCTACCTCAAAAAACACGGAGCGGATTTGAACACGCTTGTCCTTAATTTTTATTCCATGCTTCTAGGCGCGGCCCTCCTGCTGGGGGCGTCTCGAATCCTGGAACATGGCCGGGCCATCCAATGGTCCTTGAAGAATGTGTCCGCACTTCTTTATCTTTCGGTATTTGGTTCGGTGGTGGCCTTCACCCTTTATTTTTACCTCTTGAAACATTTGAAGGCGACCCAGATGTCGTTCGTCACCTTCATCTATCCCGTCCTGGCGTTGTTGCTTGGATCATGGTTCCTTCAAGAGCGTTTGTCGCGGAAGATCATTATCGGGGTGGCGATGGTGCTCGCTGGGATCTTCATTTCGAATCGCGCCATCCCGGAAGCGGAGGAGGGGCGCGATGAAAGCAAGGACACAAGGTGAAGAAATCCGCAGGCAAAACGTGGTTATCGTTTGACTTCAAGAGGGGTTTAACTTAAAATTGATTGATTGATTTGGAGGATGATATGCCAGGACGTCTCGGTCCGATGGAAATATTTTTGATTCTGCTGATTGTGGTCCTGATCTTTGGGGGTAAGAAGATTCCCGAGATAGGCAAAGGGATAGGTGAGGGTATCAAGAATTTCAAGGATGCAATGAAGAAGAGTGACGACGGCACGACTGAAAAGAAGTAGCCCCTTCCTAGCCAGTCAAAGATGATCTCCCGGATATTCCGCCTGTTTCCACCCGCAGATATTATTGCAGATTAAGATCTGCAGAGCGGGTGAGCCTCTCCTCGTTTCCAGAACAAGAAGTTTCCAGAAGTTAGCAATGTGGCTCCCTCAGGGATCTGCGACGGGGTCCTTGTGTGTCGTTGCATCCCTCCCCCCTTAGTTCAAATTATCGCCTTGCTGCCATCCCTTGAAGCATACCTCCTGGGTTTTGACTTTTGATATTCAGGGTAGAAACATGAACGAGTCCAAAAGGGGGCTTGTTGTGTCTGATGAGCAGGTAGAATAGGAGAGGGGGGGGAAGTTATTCCAGCTGGCGGACGTAAATGTCGCGGGCAATTTCGGGTTCGAGCGCGATTTGGGTCTCCTCGCATTGCAGAACCACGGAAGGTGATTTCTGAAAGAGTTTGATGGTCACGCCGGGTGAAATCCCGAAGGCCGAGAGCTTCTGGAGGCGTGGAAAGTTGCGGGTATTAATATACGCAATGCGACCGGTTCCCCCCACCCCGAGTGCGGTCAAGGGAAGGACCAGTGGTTTCACATCGGAGCGCGCCTGCTCGCAGCATTTTCCATCAGGAATGTCGCGGCCATGCGGGCATCGCGTGGGATGACCCAGCAAGGTGCAGATGGAATCGGTCACCCCCACGGCCAGGGAGTGTTCGAATTCACAGGCGTTCTCCTCCGCTTCCTGGACGTCGACCCCGAGTACGTCCATGACGAGCCGCTCGGCGAGTCGGTGTCGACGGATGATTTCGCGGGCCAGGGTCTTCCCGGCCTGGGTCAAATCCAAATGCTCGTTCTTCTGTTCAATCAGCTGTTCGTCCAGCAGGGATTTTACAAGTTCAAAGGTGAGCGAAACCTTGGCCATGGAGGCAACATCCTTCCAGGCGGTGTTTCCCTGTTCCTTCGCTGTCCATACCGCTTCCAGGACCTCTTCCATTTGCTGAGTAATCATGCTTATTTCACCCCGATCCTGACTTCCAAGGAACTGAATTCTCAGATTTGAGACCCCTGATCTTCCAACCCGCAATTCGAAATCTGCAATCTGAAATCACGTATTGTCTCTCCCATTCTATAACAACTTGCTGAATTGGGGGGCATGGTGCAGAAGCCAGTTCAACGTGGCTCCCGTGCCGAGGGCGATGGGCGTGATGATCAGGGCAATGTAAACGGCCCGCTTCCAGCCCTGCTCCTTGATCATCATGAAAAACTGGGCGGTGCATGGAACAAAAAGCGTCATGGTCACCAGCGCGATCACGATCTGGATATGATCCAGCATTCCCGACTGGGCCAGCTTGTAGAGTCCGGCCGCCCCGTAGTCGCGCCTCAAGAACCCGAGAATGAAAGCAGTTGCCGTTTCCGAAGGCAAGCCCAGCATTCTGACGACGACCGGTTCCGCGGCGTGAATGATGTGCTTCAAGACCCGAAGTTGGTCGAGCAGGAAGAGGATGAACGTGCCGAGCATAAAGAGGGGAACGGCTTCCCGGAGATACCATTTCATCCGCATCCAGGTCTTGAATGCGACGTTTCGCAATTGCGGGATGCGAATGGGGGGGATTTCGAAAATGAAATCGCTGCGACGTCCTTGGACGATCTTCGACGAGAGAAAGCCGACCACAAACACCTGCAAGGCGACGGATGCAAAGATGGTAAAGACCGCCAGTTTTGACACGCCGGCCGTAATCCCGAGGATGACCCCCAATTGGGCGGAGCATGGAATTCCCAGCGCCAACAGGAGTGTGGCAATGATCCGCTCCTTCTTCGTGGCAAGGACGCGGGTGGTGACGGTCGCCATGGTGTCGCACCCTAAGCCCAGGATGAGCGGGAGGACCGCCTTGCCGTTGAGGCCCATGGCCCGAAAAATCCGGTCCGAAAGGATCGAAAGGCGGGGGAGATAGCCGCTGTCTTCAAGAACTCCAAACGCCAGAAAGAAAGTTCCAACGATCGGAAGGACAATGGCAATCGCATAGGGAAGCGCCATGGAGATCAACCCGTACTGGCCCACGAACAAATCGTGGAAAAAAGGGAACGGCAGGAAGCGGTCGAAGAGGGCACGGGCGGCGGGAACCAGATAATTTCCAAAGAGGGTATTCTCCAGGAAGTTGACTGCCTTTTGGGCCCCGAACACTCCCACAAACTCGTACATAAGGTAGAGCACTAGGATGAGGACGGGCACGCCGGTCAGAGGTTCGCGGGTCCATTTTCCCAGTTTCTCATAGAAAATCTTCTTGTTAAAGGGCACGACATGCCGCAGAGAATCGACGTGCCGGTCCAGAAAAGCGACCCGCTCGCGATTGATCATTGCGGCAGGGAATTGGTGCTTGCGTTCCCGAAATTCCTGAAGATGCATTTCCAGCTTTTGCAGTTTTTCCGGCTCCATGAGGCGCTCGATGGGACTTCGGAGCGACTGCTCCGATGAAGCCAGCCATTCGACCGCCAGGCGAGGAGGCAGGTGAGACGAGTGGTTCAGCAGGGCTTTCACCTGCTCTAACAGCGCATCCGAATCTCCCTGATGCGGATCGCGGGGGACCCGCGCTACCTTGAGTGCGTCAAACAGCTTTCGAAACCCTTCGCCGGTGGTGGCAATCGTCTCGACGACCGGAACCCCGAATAACGCGCTCATGGCTTTGCTGTCGATGACAATGCCGCGGGTGCGGCACTCGTCCATCATGTTCAGATCGATCACCATCGGACACCCAAATTCTGCCAGTTGAAGGGTGATCAGCATCGAGCGTCGTAAGTTCTTGGCATCAGCCACCTGGATGATCAGGTCCGGTTTCTCGGTCAGCAGGAGATCGCGCGTGACCCGCTCGTCTTCCGACTGCGGGACGAGACTGTTCACCCCTGGCGTATCGATGATTTCAAAGGTCTCGCGATAGATCGAAGCGGTTCCTCGAGACACCTCCACGGTGGTGCCGGGATAATTTGAAACGATCACATAGGTGCCGGTCAGTTTTCCAAAAAGGACGGACTTGCCCACGTTGGGGTTTCCGACGAGCGCGATTTTGCGCCGCGGGGATGAATCCGCAGGTTTAATCTCCATGGTCCCTTTCCTCGGGGAGCTGCATTCGACAGCTGGTCGCCACCTTAACCTTATCGGCGGGACAACTCCATCTAATTACGACGTCTTCATCTCAAGCTGTGAAAACTAACACTTGATAATGAAATTCATTTTCATTTTAGGCCCATCCCCCGGGGGATGTCAACCGGGAAAGGGCAAGAATTGAGCCCCCTCCGGCAAGCGGTCCCTGCCCCGGAAACGCCCTGGAGGGAGAAATCGGGGGCGGGTCGGGAGGGGAGGATTCTTTTCTCAATATTTCTGTGGCTGCAGACGCACGGCCCTCGTCTTACAGGGTGAGCGTCCATTTGACTCAAGAGCGCCTTTAAACTAAACTCATTGGCCTGTTGTTGCAGGTGGGTGGTTGATGGAATGGGGATGCATCGGTTTGGGAGACGGTTCCAGCCAAAAGTTCAAGACCAGGGAAGTCGGGCTCGTCTGGATTCTTCCGGGGGTGGGGCAGCCTTGTATCTCTGAGGATCACTTGGAGATCTGGACCGATGTGCGGCATTACAATGTACTGATTCCGGATTAAGCAGACTGGGAGATCATGAAGAACCGAATTCGATTAGTGGTGGTCGGACTTCTCGTGCTCGTCGGGGGGTGTGGCCTTTCGATGTTTTCAAGTGCGCAAGAAGCGCCAGCGATCAAATCTCCAGCGCCCCCCCCTTCGTCGGAGGCGGGATTTTTCAAGCTGAAGGACTTGCGCCCGGGGATGACGGGGGTCGGTCATACCGTGTTCAAGGGGGACACGGTGTCTGATTTTAACGTGGAAATCCTGGGAGTCGTTGACAATTTCCTCCCCAAGCAAAGTGCCATTTTTGCCAAGCTTTCAGGGGGACCGTTGGGAGAAACAGGAGTTTTCGCGGGGATGAGCGGAAGCCCGGTTTTCATCAATGGCAAGCTGCTGGGGGCCGTGGCCTATTCATTTCCTTTTTCAAAGGAAGCCATTGCTGCCATTACTCCGATTGAAAACATGATCACCCTGACTGACAGTAATTCTTCGCGGGTGGAAGCTGCAGCGGCGGGGAGCGTATCCCCTTCCGAGGAGATCCCTTACAATTCTGAGCAATCGATTTCAAGACAGGTTTGGAGTCTTGTCCCCCTGTCCCAGGTGAACATCCCAATGGCTGACATGGCCCATAAGGCCGTCGAGAACGGACTTCCGAATCCGGCCGAGATGAGACCCATTGACACGCCCCTGATGCTTTCGGGGTTTCCAAGGGCTGCCATTGACTACTTCATGCCCCAATTCCGCGCCATGGGTTTAGCCCCCATGACGGGAGGGGCGATGGGAGGGCCGGATACGCCCAATGATGCCATGGCAGAGGCCTCCGACATCGGTCCGGGGTCGGGCGTCGGGGCTCAATTGGTACGGGGGATTTTCGGCGCTACAGCGGCTGGAAAGGTCACTTACCGGGAGGGAAACCGGATTTTTGCCTTCGGGCATCCCTTCCTGCACAGCGGGCCGACGGACCTGCCGATGACGAAAACCCGGCTCATCACCGTCCTTGCCAGCCTGATGAGTTCGACGGAACTTTCTGTCCCCACGGAACTGATTGGAACAATTAAGGAGGATCGTGTCAGCGGCATCTATGGAGAGGTGGGGGTGACGCCGAGGATGATCCCGGTCACCATCCGTCTCCGTTCGAGCAGAAACATACAAAAAACCTTTCGCTTTGAAACGGTGAATGACCGCTTTTTAACACCCTTCTTAGTTAACTTCACCGTCTTTTCAGCCCTCACTTCCAGTGAACGGGCCCTGGGGGAGTCCACCCTTGAAGTGCAAGGCACCATCGCCCTCAAAGGAAAGCAGGAGGTGAAGGTTGAGAACTTCGTCTCGGGGGATGCCAATTCTTCAGTCATTGCTTCTCTTTCGGTGGCCAACCCGGTCAATTATTTGCTGCAGAGCGGATTGAAGGACGTTCAGATTGATTCCATTACGGTTGATGTGACCTCCTGGGATGAGAAACGACAAGCGGCCCTGGAACGGATCTGGAGCGATCGAAAGGAAGTGGAGGCAGGGGATCGCGTCGAGCTGAGCGTCGTCCTGCGCAAGACCAACGGAGAGGAAATTTTGGCTCGCATCCCTGTCGTCATCCCGGAACAAACCCCGCCCGGACCCTTGATGGTCAGTGTCATGGATGGGGGATTTCTTTCGATGCTCGAAAATCGAGAAACTCGACCGACCTTCCTTGCCAAAGATATTACTCAACTGATCCGGACGATCAACCAAGTGCGGCAAAACAATCGTCTCTATGTTCGGGTGACGAGGCCCGAGCAGTCGTTTGCCATTTATGGAGAAGCCTTCCCTGCCGTGCCGCCGTCGCTGGCAGCCCTGATGCTTTCCGACCGGACCTCCGGTGCCAACCAGACCACCCTGCGAAGCTCAACCCTTGTCACCGTTGAGGGGCCACCTCAAAACCTGCTGCTTTCCGGGCAGAGGTCGATCACCTTGTCCGTGATCAAATAGTCGGCTGATCGTGCCACAGGAAACAAACCCCGCTTTGGGATGGCCCTGCGCAAAGCGAACCTCAAGGAGAACCTATGCAAAAAGTGCTCGTGATAAATTTCCTGATCCTCACCATGATGCTCGCCTTCAGTATCCCCGCTTTTTCTGTGGGCCCCCAATTCTGGGAACAATCCTCGTTCCAGGATTTCCAGCAGGGCAAGGTGACCGGTTGTTCAATCGCCCACGAAGGACGTGTGACCCTGTCGCCCGAGCTGAAGCCGATTTTCTCAACTGATCAGGTGTTGGTTTGGTCAATGGTAGGCGATTCTCGAGGGAATCATTACCTGGGCACAGGACATGGCGGCAAGGTGTTCAGAGTGGATTCGAAGAATCAAGGCAAGTTGTTTTACACCGCCAAGGAACTCGATGTCTTCGCCCTCGCGGTGGACTCATCAAACAATCTCTATGTGGGCACTTCCCCTGATGGTAAGGTCTTTAAGCTGTCCCCCGAAGGGAATGCGAGCGAGTTCTTTAATCCGCATTCCAAATATATTTGGGCCCTCTCTTTCGATCCCCAGGGAAACCTCCTCGTCGGAACAGGGGACCAGGGAAAGATTTATAAGGTTGATCCCTCCGGGAAGAGCAGCGTTTTCTACGATACGAAGCAGACCCATGTGATGGCCATGAGGTTCGATGGAAAGGGCAATCTTCTGGCGGGCACATTCCCCGAAGGGATCCTGTTCAAGGTCTCGCCCGCGGGAAAGGGTTTTGTCCTTTACGATACCCCCTTGCAGGAAATCCACGCCATCGAAATGGCGCCGGATGGGTCGATTTATATCGGATGTCTCAATGAGAAGGGGCCGCGACGTCCAGGATCAGGCGGTGTTGTGCAGCCCGGCCTCTCCACAGAGACCCCCGCGACTGGCGGGATTACCGTGACCGTTACCGACGCACCGATTCAAGCCGGCACAGAAGCTCATTTGGAACCTCAGTTCGCACCCCCCGTCTTTACGCCAGGCGGCGCCGGTGGCCTCAGAAGCGCCATCTATCGCATCGCGCCGGACCTCTCCGTGGAGACCCTGTGGAGTTCATCCCAGGAGAGCGTTTTCGATTTGCTCTACCAGAAGAACCATATCCTCTTTTCCACCGACACGAAGGGACGGCTTTATGAGCTCTCCTTCGACCGCAAATATACCTTGCTGGCCGAAGCAAACGAAGCTCAAGCCACCCAGCTGGCACAGCGTGGAGAGGAGGTCCTGGTCGCCACTAGTAATTCCGGCAAGCTGTACGAATTCGGATCGAATGCCCCTTCCGTGGGGGTAGTGGAATCGCTCGTGAAGGATACCCAGTTTGTATCAAAATGGGGAATCATCTCCTGGCAAGGGGAGACGCCGGCGGGATCCACAATTCAGTTCTTCACGCGATCGGGCAACTCTGACCGGCCCGATTCAACCTGGAGCGATTGGTCGTCCGCCTATGCCCGGTCGGACGGTGAACAAATCACCAGTCCCTCGGCGCGATTTGTCCAGTGGAAGGCGGAGCTGAGGGGAAGTTCCAAGGCGTCCCCCTGGATCGATTCCGTGACCGTTGCCTACTTGCCTCAAAACATTCGACCCGAAATCACTGCACTGACCGTCACTCCGCAGGGATTGAGTTCCTTCCGGCGCCCGGGGAGTGATTCGATGAGCTCGGGGAGCAGTTCCGAAGGGGATTCGAAAGGGCTTACAACATCGGGGGATTCTCAGGCCAGCGTCACGGTGAGTGCTTACCCATCATCGGTTCCTTCGCGAAACCGGGTCACTCTCAATTGGCAATCGGAAGATAAGAACCACGATACTTTGGAATATGCCGTTTATCTTCGCGGGACGCATGAGTCCAATTGGAAACTGCTCAAAAAAGATCTGAAAGAAACCTCCTATACCATCGACACCGAAACCCTGCCCGATGGAAAATATCGTGCCCGAATTGTTGTGAGTGATGCTCCTTCCAATCCTCCGAGTAGCGCCCTGAGTTCGGAGATGGAGAGCGATGTCTTCCAAATCGACAACACGCCCCCCAGAGTGGAGGTCACCGAGAAGGGAGCTGACGGCGAAAAAGCAACCGTGCGTTTTCGCGCCACCGATGCGGCGTCCAATTTGCGCCGTGCTGAATTCTCACTCGATGGGGGAAAGTGGCAGATGATAGAATCGGACGACGGGATCGTCGACTCCCGGTTTGAGGAGTTCACGATTCAATCCAACGATCTTTCCCTGGGCGAGCATGTGGTAACCCTGAGGGTGTTTAATTCAAGCGGAAATGCCGGGTTGGCAAAGGCTATTGTTAACATTATAAAGAAGTAATGGAATAGTGATCGGTTGCGACAAATCAGAAAACGCGACGTGGATCCGGGTCCCTGAGCAAGACTCTGGAAGAAACTTCGTTTTGTCAAAATGACAAAGGCACCTCTTGCGTTGTCTTGAGGTGTGTCGTAACAACCCTTGAACGCTTTTGAGACCGGAACCCGAATTCTGAGCCAGGGGGAGGAGATTGTATGTCCATGGCACTCGAATATACAATGATCTCCCAGTCCTGTTTCGAGTAAGTAGTTGGCCGGCCGGATATCTCACTGAGGAGAAGGCCGAATTTCCTTGATGGATTGCCGAGAGTTCTCCGGCTATGATTCTTCAGCCCGGGTTGAAATCTGGTCTGAGACTTTGCCCTCGGGGTTGCGTGGAGTTTGATCGAGGGGGAAGAACTTCGCTTGCAAAAACAAAACCCGTCTCCAACAGTTGAAGCCACGGAAAGGGAGGCCATCAGGCGCGCCCAAAAAGGAGATGGAAGTGCGTTCGAAACCCTCTATCAAATGCATAAAAAGCGGGTTTACTCCCTATGCTTGCGAATGACAGGCTCCACCGCGGAAGCAGAAGACCTGGCGCAAGAGGCTTTCATGCAGTTGTTCCGCAAGATTTCGACCTTCAGGGGTGAATCCGCATTTTCCACTTGGCTGCACCGGCTCACCGTTAACGTGGTCCTCATGCACCTCCGGAAAAAAGCACCCGACCAGGTCTCGATCGATGAGACCGTTGAAGGGGCGGAGGAGACGGCGCCTCCGCGCGAGCTCGAGGACGTGGACCTGCGCCTGACCGGTTCGATCGATCGTGTGAACTTGGAACGAGCCATTTCCCGCCTTCCTGCGGGATACCGGACTATCTTCATCCTTCACGACATTGAAGGGTATGAACACAACGAAATTGCCAGGATTCTGGGTTGTTCGATTGGAAACTCGAAATCCCAGCTCCATAAGGCACGCATGCGGCTGCGGGATCTGGTGGTTGGAAACCCCCAGCCGATGCAGCAGGAATGATTTTCCGGAAATCATGAGGCTGTTTCCTGATGCAATGCAAATATTTGTAAAAAAGACCGGCATCACTTGCGCGAGAATGTGCATCAGAACAATCTGAGCGCAAGAAAGCGGAGGGGTTAAGGTAATAGAAATGGATTGTCGTGAATACCAGGTTTTGATATCGGCCCAGATTGATGGGGACATGACCCCTGCCGAGGTCCTCGAAGCAGAGCGGCACCTGGGATCCTGCACCCGGTGTATGGTTATCTATAACGATCTGAAAAGAATCGTTTTAGAGGCACAGCAACTTCCCGCCTTTGAACCGAATGATCGGTTGTGGGCCCAGTTACGCGCCCAGTGCGAAGCGGAAGGCTTGGTGGAACTACCCTCCAAGCCCTTTTGGTCTTGGTTTGATCGGTTTCACCTGCCCGAGGGGCCCCGGATTGCCATGGCCACGGCGTTCCTGGCTGTCCTTGTGATGGTAGCCAGTGTGATGATGTATCGGGGAATCCGAACGGTGCCCCAAGGCTCTTCCGGTGAAAATGCGGCAGAGCTCCAGGCAACTGCCGAAGTGAGGTCGGCTGAAAAACACTACATTGACGCGATCGACTCCCTTCAAAAGATCACTGAATCAAGGATGGCACAGATGGACCCGGCTTTGAAATCGGTTCTCGAAGATAATCTGGCGACCATTGACTATTACATTGACAAGTGCCGGGAAACCGTAAAAAATGAACCCTCGAATGCGCTGGCTCAGCGCTATTTGTTTGAGGCTTACCGCAAGAAAGTCGATTTGCTCTCATCGATCGTACACTCTGATGTTTTCTAACTTCCTGAAATCCAGGTCTGAAGTGTGGCGGCATGTGCTGCTCGCAGCGTTTTCCTGTGCGTTGGTTTTTTGTATCGGGGACGTATCCCCGTTGTCAGCAGCCGGGAATGACCGGTTTGAAAAACGGTTCCCCGTCAGTCAAAACCCCACGGTGATTGTCACCAATGACAATGGCGTCATTGCGGTTCGCGGTATCTCCCGAAATGAAGTCCATGTAGTGGGCACCAAGCGGTCCCCCAACGTCGAGATTGATACCGAGACCATGGGGAACCGCCTGCGCTTCGACACCCATTTGTTCGACAAGAACATGAAGCCGCAGGAACGGACCGTGGATTATGTCCTCGAAGTCCCGGAGAGAACCTCCCTTGAAATTTACAACGTGGGGGGGCGGGTCAAAGTGGACGGGGTCAGTGGGGGCGTAAGCATTGACGCTCTGAACTCCTCAATCGAGCTCAACAACATCAATGGCTCCATGATTCTTCGCTCCGTCAGCGGCAACATGGGCATCGCCCGCAGTTCGGGCCGCATTGAGGCGAACTCGATCAGCGGCGATCTCCAATTCACGGATCTCACCAGTCAGTTGGTGGACGGCTCCACGGCTTCAGGAAATATTTCATTTGTTGGCAATTTCTACGACAACGGACGATACACCCTCTCCAATTACAGCGGATTCATTGATATCGCCACGCCCGCCGATTCCTCGTTTGAATTGGACGCACGCAGCGTCAAGGGCAGCGTGCAGAGTGAAATCCCGCTGAAATCGAAGCCCCACACCCCTTTCAACCCCACCGTGATGAGGCAGTCGCTGCTCGGGATCTCTAACGACGGCGCAGCTTCCGTGCATCTTTCCTCCTTCTCTGGTAAAATCAGAATCCGAAAAAAGTAAGAACCGTCACGTCATTTGTTCCGACCAATGTATGGATCCGATGTTCAGCAGGAAGGATGCCGTCGGGCGATGGGTGTCCGCGGCCGTCATGTTCTCCTTTGTTCTTCATGAAGAATTTATTCTTAGTCGGTTTTATGGGTTGCGGAAAATCCACCGTGGGTCGAGCCGTGGCGACCCTGCGTGCCTGCGGTTTTGTAGATTTAGACGATCAGATCGAATTCCATGAGAAAATGGAGATCTCCAGGATCTTTGAGGAGCGGGGCGAACCCTACTATCGGGAGATCGAAACGCGGGTGTTGACGACACTCGATTTGAGTCCGCCCAAGGTCGTCGCTTTGGGCGGCGGAACTTTTACTTTCCCTCGCAACATTGAATATGTGAGAAGCCAGGGAATATCGCTGTTTCTGGATTGTCCTTTGGACCTCTTGAGAATGCGGTGCGAGACCTTTCAGCATCGGCCGCTCTTTCTACGCGATCCGGTCAAACTGGCTGATTTATTTTACGCCCGTCTGCCTTTTTATCGTTGCGCTGATTATCGAGTTGAAGTTTCCGACGCTCCCCCTGAAGATGTGGCGAGGAGAATCGTGAACCTATTGGAGAAGATATGAAAAGGTTTTCATTCCGGGGCATCCAGGGCCTTGGACTTCTGGCCGCGACCGGCCTTCTGGTTTGTGCCATGTACGCTCAATCCCCCGCTCCTGCAAATGAAAAGAAGCAGGCGGCTCCCCAAGAGACCAAATCAACCGCTCCGCTTGCCGGAATTGAGAGGGGTACGTTTAACATCTACGTCGATGCGGAGCAGAAGGGGACTGAGGAATTTGATCTTGAGCCGGTCGGGAATCAGTTTGTCGCTAAAGGAAAAATTCACCTGACAATTACGCGGGACGAAAATCCGGTGCAGTATTTCATTGAGACCGAATTGGTCCTGAAGCCCGACTATGATCCGGTGCGGTATTCCATGGCACAGAAATTCGAAGGAAACACCTCTTCAATCATCATGACTTTTCAGGCAAACAAGGCAACCGCCGATTTCAAGACGGGTTCGGGAACCGAAACGCGGGATTACCAACTCACTCCCGGCGTCGCCCTTCTCGATGACAACGTGTTCCACCACTACGCCCTGCTGGCGCGGCGATATAATTATGACAAAGGGGGTTTGCAGGAGTTCTCAGCCTTCATTCCACAGGAATCCATCGGCGGCATTCTTCACATCATCTATAAAGGCGATGAGACGATTGACCTGGGAGGGAAGAGCGTGCCGGTGCAACACTTGCTCGTGGATACCAATGATCTGAAACTGGATTTATATGTGGAAGGGAAGGAGCACCGCATGGTGAAAATGGAAGTGCCCTCTTCAAAAGTCATGGTGGTCCGCCAGAAATAATAAAACACGGCTCCAGTGATATCCGTCGAGAATCGCAACGGTGAGTCCTTCACCGAAGCGTAGCAGCCTTTCTTAATTCCTCCAGCGAAATCGTTGCAGTTCCCAGTTTCCCGACCACGATGCCCGCCGCAGCATTGGCGAGGGATGCCGCCTCAACCATGGATGCCCCGGCCGCGAGGGCGAGGGCCAGGGTCGAGATCACGGTGTCACCGGCGCCGGTCACGTCGAATACCTCGCGGGCCTGGGCCGGAATGTGAGTGACCCTTCCATTGGATTCGCAGAGCGTCATTCCTTGTTCTCCGCGGGTAATCAGGAGGGCCTGGGCTTCGAGTTGCTGCAATAGCCTTTTTCCAGCCCGTTCGGCCGCCCGGTCATTGTCGATGGTCACCCCACTAAGCCGCTCCGCCTCGTGATGGTTGGGGGTCACCAATGTCGCGCCTCGATAAAAGGGCGCGTGCGAGATCTTGGGATCGAGGCACAGAGGGATCTTTTTGCGGGTCGCATGGAAGATGAGGTTTTGCAGCAATTCGCGGGTGATCAGACCCTTTTCGTAATCGGAGACAATAATGGCATCGTAGCGGTCGACGCCAGCCTCCCACAGGCGCAAGAGCCGGGACTGGATCCTGGCGTGGATTCCGTCTTTCCGCTCACGATCGGCTCGAACCACCTGCTGATGCTCAGCAATGATTCGTGTCTTGAGTGTGGTGGGACGGTCAGGGTCGGTCAGCACTCCCCGGTAATCGATTTGCACTTTTCGAAATTCTCGCCGAAGTCTCTGCCCGGCCTCATCCTTTCCGACCACACCGAACGGGAAGGCAGCGCCGCCAAGGGAAGAAATATTCGCGGCCACGTTCCCCGCCCCACCCAGGTGAAAGGTGTGCTCGGTGACCTCAACAATGGGCACCGGCGCCTCCGGGGAGATACGGGAGACACGACCACGCAGGAATTCATCCAGCATCAGATCGCCCCAAATGGCAATCCGCCGCCCACTGAAACGCTGGAGGATACGTTTTATCGCGGAGCTCTTCAGCATATTAGACCAGCCTTGGTAAGGCAGAATCGAAAGCCGTTTCTATGAGGAGGGCTGGAAATCTTGACGCCGACCCTTGAGACATCCTACCCTCACAATCGTGCACTCTTTAGGTTGATTGCGTTCAACTTCCTTCCTGGCTTCCTTGATAAAAGATTCTTTTCTGCCGTCGTCGACATGAATCTCGTTTCGGACCGACGGACACGTTGTGTATGAACCCACAGGAAATCGTTTACAGCGCGGAAAAAACGCAGACTCCTGCGGGCTGGAACACCACCCCTGAGCCCCTATTCTGCAATCCGCAATCCGCAATCCGCAATTGAAACGGCTGTGAGCATCTAATTCTTTGAGCCCTTACGAAGGATCCGTTGTACCGCCTCTTTGACTTGTTCGACCGTGATCGACTTGATACATTCCGGCTCTTTGAATCTCCAGCAGGAATAACCGGCACAAGGATTGCAGTCGAAGGGATTCTGCACTACTTCGTGCTGCGTCTTCCAAGGGGCCCATGCCGCGGAGTTGGAAGAACCAAACAGAACCACCGTGGGTTTCTTAAGTGCGGCGGCGATGTGGGCCGGGCCGCTGTCGTTGCCCAGGTAGAGATCCGCTCCCTGGATTGTGGCAATCAACTCCTGGATGGACAAGTCTGAGAGCAATCCCACGGGAGCTCGAGTCATGGATTTTACACCTTCCAGTTTCGTTTTTTCCCCGGCGGCCCCTGTCAAGACCACTTGAAAGCCCTCGGACATGAGGAAATCGGCAAGAGTCGCAAAACGGTCCCCCATCCATTCCTTGGTCGCAAACACCGCCGTCGGTTGGATGATGGCGTATTTGGCGCGAGGATCGATTCCGACAGCCTTGAGCTTCTCACTGGCAGACGCTTGAGCCGCCTCGCTGGCAAAAACGGTCAAGCCCGGGGCCTCAGAAAAGTCCTTGCGCATGTCGCCCCTCAACCAGTCAAACCAGGCGAGCGTTCTTTCGACGGTGTGGTGTTTCTGGCGACCCAGCAGATCGCCCGACGGTGGGATCAGGATGTTGTAAGCGGATTGATGCCGGAACTCGGTGCATCCGATCCGGTAACGGGCCCCGCTCAGGGCAGTGAACCAGGCCGATGTGCTGCCTCCATGCAAATTCCAGACAATATCATAATGAGCCTGGCGGATACGCCAGAGAACCAGCGGTTTGGACATCAAGGGTTGACGGGGCGGGTCCGACGACGCCAGGGCTTTTCGTTGAATAGCCGGTCTTGCCGATTTGAGTTCAAGCAGCCGGTGGATGTAAGGATTTTCATAAAGGGCTTCACTGAAAGGATGTTCGACCGCCACATCGAGCATCATATCGGGGCGCGCTTCATAGAGGGACTCCAGCAAAGGCGTCATCAGGATAACGTCCCCCAGCGAACGAAGGCGAACCAGCAATATTCGGGGTGCGTGGCCGAGGGAGCGGAACAAATTCTCAGGCCTCTTCAATTTTCGCCTCGTCAATCAGCATGACCGGGATGTCGTCGCGAATCGGATAGACGCGGTGACACGTCTCACATTTGAGGCCTGTCCCTTCGTTCACGAGTTTGACCGGGGTTTTGCAAAGGGGGCAAACCAAAATCTCAAGCAAGTCTTCGTTGATGACCATTCAGTCTCCTGGCCCAATCTCAGGCTCTTGTGTTATTAAGAATCAACCGCAAAGGACGCAACAATTTTGCATAGAACGCCTGGATTGAGAACAAACAATTCAGATGCAGTCGTACCATTGCGCGCTCTGCGCCTTCTTTGCGCTCTTTGCGGTTCACGTTTCATGGGGCACATCTCGATCGCGTGTGGCTTACTTATATGGTCTATTTCAGAGATTTCTGACGATATAAGCTTGCTTGCGATCCATCCGGCAAATCAAAAGTCGCCACTTTTTGAAAGCGGTCAGGGTTGCTCTCCACGGATCGGTTGATCTCGGCATTTCCGCGGGTGGTTCCCGGTTCACCTTGTGCGCCGGATTTGATCATCAGATACTGTACCTTCGAAGGTGGATCCAGCTCAGCATACTGCGCAATCCGCTCCACTTGGACCGGGATCGAGTGGAGTTTCGAGTAGAGTATGAAATCGAAATGGTTGAAGCGGGCCAGGTCCGGCACGATCCCCAGTTGCGGACTTCCGATCGCCTCCCGCCCTGCGT
>JBAVHJ010000680.1:0-4406 GCA_049685715.1 Terriglobia bacterium
GGCACAGGCAATTCAATATACTTCTTTGATACCTCAATTCTCAAATTTCATCGTGGGGGCTGATATGACAGCAATCCTGCAGGATAAAGAAACGAATCCGTTTGAGTCGATGATGTCGCGATTCGACATTGCCGCTGAGAAATTACAGCTGGATCCGGGCCTCTATGAGATTTTAAGAGCTCCCGACCGGGAGATCACGGTGTCCATCCCCATTATGATGGACAATGGCAAACTGAAGGTATTTACAGGGTATCGAGTGCAACACAATATCGCGCGCGGCCCCTGCAAGGGCGGCATCCGGTACGCCCCCGACGTTTCGATCGATGAAGTGCGGGCTCTGGCCGCCTGGATGACATGGAAGTGTGCCGTCGTCAACATTCCATTCGGAGGGGCCAAGGGCGGTATCATCTGCGATCCATCGCACATGAGCATGAGTGAAAAGGAAAAACTGACCCGGCGATACACGGCCATGCTGATTGATGTGCTCGGTCCCGAGCGCGATGTTCCTGCACCGGATATGAATACGAACGAACAAGTCATGGCGTGGGTAATGGATACCTACTCCATGCACCAACGCCATACCGTGACGGGGGTCGTCACCGGCAAGCCCATCGAATTGGGAGGCTCGCTGGGGCGCGCGGATGCCACGGGTCGTGGCGTCATGATCTGTTGCGACCAGGCCATCAAGCGCATTGGCATGAAGCGCGAAGAAACCCGCGTGGCCGTGCAGGGATTCGGGAATGTGGGTTCCACGGCAGCACGCCTGATGTTCGAAGCTGGATACAAGATTGTAGGCCTGTCCGATATTAACGGGGGGGTCTTGAATGAAAAAGGGATTGATGTGCATGCGGCGATCCGACACTACAAGGAAGCGCGCACCCTGGCCTCCCTGCCCGCAACAGCCCCTTGCACAAACGAGGCACTACTGGAAACCCAGTGCGATATCCTGGTGCCGGCTGCGACCGAAAATCAAATCACCAGTCACAATGCCAGTCATCTCCAGTGCAAAATTATTTGTGAAGGTGCCAATGGTCCCACCACCGCGGCCGCCGATGACATCCTCGAATCCAAGGAAATTTTCGTGATCCCCGACATCCTGGCGAATGCGGGAGGGGTGACGGTTTCCTATTTTGAATGGGTGCAGGACCGGCAGGGTTACTTCTGGACGGAGGCGGTGGTCAATTCCGAGTTGGAGCGGATCATGGTGGACAGCTTCAATGCCGTGGCGTCCTATGCGGACAAGCACAAAGTGAACATGCGGATCGCTTCCTATATGCTCGCCATTGATCGTGTCGCGTACACCACGAAATTGAGGGGGATCTACGCATAGGATCGAGTCATCCGCCAGACTCTTGGATTCCTAATATAAAGGCGCCCATCGAATTTCTTTCGAGGGGCGCCTTCGTCTAGGGTCGGAGGTTTGCTTACTGAGAAGAGCAATGGAGCTCCAATCCCCTGTTCGCCGCGTGCGCTGACCGCCTTTTCCCGTGAACAAATGGAAAAGAGCAGCCTAAACCGCACTTCGAAGCAGACGGACTTCGACACGGCGATTGTGGGCACGCCCTTCCTTGGTTTTATTATCATCTGCCGGTTTGGCTTCACCCACACCAATCACGGAGATTCGAAACAGCGGGATATCGTGCTGGGTCGCGAGGTACCGCTTGACGGCCTCGGCGCGTTTTTCACTCAACTGCAGGTTCAACGACTCACTTCCGCGATTGTCGGTAAACCCTTGGATTTCCAATACGTAGCCCTTTTGGTCTTTGACTTTTGAGGCCAAGGCATCCAGCTTCCCTCGGGCCTCATCGCTGAGCTCGAATTGGGCGCTCTTAAAGTTCACCTCAGTCGAATCGGCGAGCTTGTACGTGTCGACATTGCCGATCTTCGATTCAACATCCTTCACATTTTTCGCAATCTGATCCGTTGCAGACTGGGCTGCCTCTGCCTTTTGGTTCGCCGTAGCCGCTTTGGCGTCGGCGGCTTCGGCCTTTGCCGTGGCCGATTGAATCCCGGCCTGGGCGCGGCTATCGACATCCCGGATATCCGAGGTATTCTTCTTGGTGATGGATTCAATTTCAGCCACTTTGCCCGTCAGTGGATCAATTTGCTGCTTGACATATTTCTTGGTGGCGCATCCGGCAACACCCAAAACACCCACACAGGTGAGCGTGACAATCATGGCACACCGGAGCACTAACTTTGCGATGGACATAGAGTCTCCTTGTTGATGGTGCTTGAACTATGATGAGTAAACGCATAAAGGCTAACACAGGCTCCAGGAAAAATGCAATAGCAGAGGGCGGGCGAAGCGGTTCCTGCTAGAGTCCCACTAAGTGAAAGTGTCCCCGACACACGCTTTCCAGCCGCTCTCCGACGCCATCCCTGGAGGAAGCCGGGGCAAACCTGCCTCTCGAGGAGGGGATGGATTCCCGTGTGGTTCCTCCAAGATCATCGGAAACACCCCTTTTACTTTATAATAGGGGGGGGTTAGCGAGTGACACCGGGTTCCCCGTTCGTGACTCACGGGTTCCAGGGACAGCGCGATGATGCTTCCGGACGAAATTCTCAGCAGCCTTTCCGCAGAGCCGGGTGTGTATTTGTTCCTGAGCCCAGCCGGTGAAATTATCTATGTCGGGAAGGCCAAGTCCCTCCGCAGTCGGGTCCGCAGTTACTTCCAGGAATCCCGCGGCCGCGATGACAAGACCGGTCGCCTGGTGCAGGAAATTGCCGATGTCCGCACGATTGTCGTCGATAACGAACACGAAGCTCTTGCCCTCGAGAACAATCTTATCAAACAGAACAAGCCGCGCTACAACATCCTCCTGAGAGATGACAAAACCTATCCCTACCTCAAGCTGACGGTCCAGGAGAAGTTTCCCCGCCTGATCTACACTCGACGCCTGCGTCACGATGGGGCACTCTATTTTGGCCCCTACTTCCCTGCCAGCCTGGGCATCCGCTCCAAGAAACTGGGGCATCAGTATTTCGGGATACGATCCTGCTCCATCGACATTGACCATGGGCTTCCCCGGCCCTGTTTGCAGTACCACATCAAGCGTTGCCTCGGCCCCTGTGTTGCCGAGCTGTGCTCCATCGAGAAATATGAGGCTGCGGTCAACGACGTAAAACTGCTCCTGGAGGGGCGCACCTCAAACCTGACGGAGCAGCTCCACGCGCGCATGGAAGAAGCGGCCCGGGAGGAACGGTTCGAAGCGGCAGCCAAATACCGTGATTTGGCACACACCGTGACAGAATTGGGGGAACGGCAGAAACTGGCCTCCACGCGCAGTGATGACATTGATATTGTGGCCGTCCATGCCGAGCCACCGCTGGCTGCCTTAAACCTGTTTCACATGCGGGGCGGACGCGTGGTTGAGCGTCGGGAGTACTTTTGGGAAGATGTCAGCCGCTACGATCCGGCGGAGTTTCTAGCCGCGTTTCTCAAGCAGTTTTATCTCAGCGAATCGTTTACCCCGGCTCAGATCTTTGTGCCGATTGACTTTGAAGACCGCGCGGTGCTCGAGGAGATCTTGAGCGAAAAACGCGGGCGAAGGGTTGACATCGTTACCCCCCATCGCGGCGCCAAGAGACAGTTTGTTGAGCTGGTCGAGCGTAATGCCAAAATCTCATTTGACCAGCGCTTTCGAACTTTGACGCCCTCCTCGAAAACCATCAGCGCCGCTCTGCAGGATGCCCTGGACCTTGAGGCCGCGCCCCGGCGCATTGAATGCTTTGATATTTCAAACATTCAGGGCACGGACAGTGTAGCTTCCTGCGTGGTCTGGGAAGATGGCCGGATGAAGAAAAGCGACTATCGCAAGTTCCTCATCAAGACCGTCGAAGGCGCCGATGATTTTGCTTCGATGCGGGAAGTCGTCACGCGGCGTTATCGACGTCTCCTGGACGAAAGAAAGAGGTTGCCCGATCTGGTACTCGTGGACGGCGGGCTGGGCCAACTTCATGCCGCGGCAGCGGCCCTCGATTCGCTCGACCTCGTGGCTCAACCGCTGGCGGCGATCGCCAAGCGCGAAGAAATCATTCTCCTCCGCGGCCGGGAGAATGAACCCGTGTTGCTCGAGAAAAGCAATCCCGTGCTGCACTTGATTCAGCAAATCCGCGACGAATCCCATCGATTTGCCGTGACGTTCCACCGGAAACGGCGGGCCAAGCGGACTTTAACCACGGAGCTAGTGGCCATCCCCGGGCTCGGGCCGAAGACCGCTCAGCGGCTGTTGCGTATATTCGGAAGCGTTGCAGAGATTAAGGAGTCGTCGTTTGAGGCTCTGAGTGGCGAGGTGGGTCCAGCGGCCGCCAAGAAAGTTGTTGAGCATTTTCAGGGCCGGTGAGAATATTCTCGAAGAACCCGTGGACCCGCATGCCATCTACCTGTGCGAATACTCCCAAGG
>JBAVHJ010000681.1:0-4123 GCA_049685715.1 Terriglobia bacterium
ATACATACTCGTACGGGCGGCAGGAACAACCCTGGCGCATCTATGCTTTTACCGACCGACCGGCATACCGGCCCAAGGAAGAAGCGCATTGGAAACTCATCGCCCGCCAGTACAATGGTTCTGTCTACTCCACGCCCGCCAACCAAACCCTTGAATTCCAGATCTCCGATCCCCGCGGTTCAAAAGTAAAAGAAGGCAAGATCACCCTGAATGCATTCGGGAGCGCCTGGGGATCCTTGGAACTGACCGACGCCATGCCCCTGGGCGTGTACCGTGTGACCTTCTTGGACGAAGGTCGAAAATTGCAGATCGGATCTGCCAACCTGTTTCGACTCGAGGAATTTAAGCTTCCGGAGTTCAAGGTCACAGTCCAAACACCGGAAGAAAACGGAAAGAAGAAATCATTCCGCGTCGGCGAATCGGTCGAAGTGAACATCCAGGCCGATTACTACTTTGGCGGCCCGGTCAGTGATGCCTCTGTCGAAGTACTGGTCCACCAGAACCTGTTTAACCACGGGTGGTATCCTCCCCACGATTTTCCCTGGTATTACGAGGACATGTCTGGCCGAACCCAATACTATGGCGGCCGCCAAGGGCAAGTCATCAAGCACGAAACTCTCAAGACCGATGCCACCGGCAAAGTCTCCCTCACCTTTGAAACACCGCGCGAGGGTCAGCAGGATTATGAGTATCTCATCGAAGCGCGCGTCACCGACGCCTCGCGCCGCGAAATTGAAGGTAGCGGCACCGTACGCGTTACTCGACAGCGGTACTATGTTTATCCCCAGGCCCAACACAATCTCTACCGACCGCAGGAGAAGGTTACCGTCGATCTGAAAGCCCTCGACGCCAATGATCAGCCGGTTCAGGCCGAAGGGACGGTGAAAGTTACAAGGGATTACTGGTACGAGATTTGGATCGATCCCATGGGAAAGGAAGTAAAAGGCGATGAGTTGACTTCCCAGCGCCGTAGGTGGCCGATCTTCCCTCCCCCGCCTGATTCGAGCGGGAAATCCTGGCGGTTCAAGTTCCGAGGCTACCAGCACGAGGACCTCCTGAAGCAAACTCTTAGGACAGATGCGGAGGGAAAGGCAGAACTTACGTTTACTCCAGCCCGTGAAGGCTACTATCAGATCGCCTGGGGCAGCAGGGATAAAGACGGCACACCCATTAAAGCTCAAACCACCATCTGGGTGTGTAAGAACTCGACCACGGAGATCGGTTATCGTCACGACGGAGTCGAGATTATCGCAGATAAAGACACGTTCCACGTTGGACAGAAAGCACCCGTCCTGTTGAACGTTCCTACCAATGACCGCTACGTCCTTTTCAGCATTGAAGGAGACGACCTTTACAGCTACCAGTTGGTCCATGTGACGGGAACGGTCAAGCTGCTCGAGATTCCCATCGAAGAAAAACACGTACCGAATATCTTCCTCAGCGCCACGATGGTGAATGAAGGTCAGATCTCCCTCGACACAAAGCAGATCGTTGTCCCGCCCGTTCAGCAGTTCTTGACGGTCGACGTGAAAGCCGATCGCGAGCAATACCAGCCGCGCGAAGAAGGAATCCTTCAAGTCACTACTCGCACGTATGATGGCAAACCAATTTCTGCTGAGGTGGGCCTAGGGCTGGTAGATGAATCGGTGTACTACATTCAACAGGATTATGCCGGAGATCCGCGACAGTTTTTCTACGGAACCAAACGCTACAACTATATTCAGAATCAAAGTACCTTTAGCCAAAAAAGCTTTACAAAGCTGGTCGAAGGTCCCAACAAAGAATTGGTGGATGAACGCCAACTGGCCAGAGAAGGCATCGAGGAACTCAACACTGAATTCGGTGCTGGAGGAGGAAGAGGAGTTGCCGGTGGGATGGTTGGCGGGGTCGTGGGCGGAGTGATTTCGAAAAATGGAAGGATGGACTCCAAAGACAAAATGATGCTCTTCGAGTCCATGGGGGCTGCTCAAAAAGTCACAGTCCTTGATCGGTCAGAAATGAGAATGGCAACAACGGCGCCAGCGGCCGCACCAATGCAAGCCGGACCAGAGCCTGCTGTCCAAATTCGCACTGATTTTCGGGCCACGGTGTTCTGGCAGCCCGACGTGGTAACTGACAATGACGGCAAGGCGACTGTCACAGTAAAGTTCCCCGATTCGCTGACCACCTGGAAAGCAACTGCACGTGTCGAGAGCGCGGCGAACCAGTTTGGAATTGCCTCGTCGACCACTCGAACTCAGCAACCCTTGATTGTACGATTGCAAGCGCCTCGGTTTTTCCTTGTGGGTGACCAGGTCACCATTTCTGCGGTGATAAACAACAATACGGATAAACCCATGACGGTTTCCCCCTCCCTCGATGCCCAGGGTGTTGTTGTGACGGGCATCGTCGTCAAGGGCTCACCCGTCAAGGGTGAGCAGTCGCCTGTTCAGGTTCCTGCCAACGGCGAGGCGCGGGCGGACTGGGTCGTTTCCGTTCAAAAACCCGGTGAAGCCAAACTTAAAGTCACCGGGCGCGCCGGGCCCTATGCTGATGCGATGGAAAAGACATTCCCAGTTTATGAGCACGGAATCGAAAAGTTCATTGCAAAGTCCGGCAAGCTGCGTGGCGATGAGGTCACCGTTAAGCTCGACATCCCCAAGGAGCGCAAAGCGGAATCTACCGTGATGACAGTCCAGGTGGCGCCCAGCATGGCGGTCACCATGCTCGATGCCCTTCCCTACCTCATTGACTATCCGTACGGATGTACGGAACAAACCATGAGCCGCTTCCTCCCTACCGTGGTCGTGGCAAAGACCTTGAAGGACATGGGACTTCGACCTGAATTGGTTATGGGTAAAGTGTTCGGAGGGGTCGAGCAGCAATTTACCAAACAAACTCATCCCGGTGGATCGAAGGATCTCCGGCTTCTGGATGAGATTACCCAGCAAAGCTTGAAGCGACTTTATGATTTCCAGCATTCGGATGGAGGATGGGGTTGGTGGAAGGATGGCGACACCGATCCGTTCATGACCGCATACATCGTTTGGGGCCTGACCCTCGCCCGCGACGCCGGCATTAAGTTGAAACCGGAAGTGCTGGACCGGGGCGTCGATTATCTGCGGAAGACCCTTGTCGAGCAGGAATTGAATTATGATCTGCAGGCATGGATGCTACATGCGGTGTCGACCTACCATCATTCCATGAAGCTGACCCAGGTCGCCTCGCCTGTTTCCAAGGCCTTTGACAATCTCTGGAAGAATCGCGACCAGCTCAATGCCTATACTCGCGCGCTGCTGGCTCTGAGTGCCAACCATCTGGGTTATGCGGATCAGGCCAAAACGTTAATCCGGAACCTCGAGAATGGCGTGAAGATCGACACTAAGCCGGATGTTTCCATCATTCAGAAAGGCGGCCAGAGCTCTGAAAAAAGTGTCATCCCCACGGCCCATTGGGGAGAAGATGGAATCTACTGGCGATGGTCCGATGGAGGTGTTGAAGCCACGTCCTTTGCCTTGCGAGCACTGCTGGCTATCGATCCGCAAAACAAGCTCGTGGAGCCAGTGACCAACTGGCTTGTCAAGAATCGCAGGGGCGCGCAATGGAACAGCACTCGCGACACCGCTATCACCATCCTTTCACTCACGGATTACTTGCGCTCCAGCGGCGAGTTGCGACCGGAAGTTGAGTACGAGCTTTCTGTAAACGGGCGCGTTATTGTAACCAAGAAAGTCACTCCGGATGACGCTCTAACCGCCCCCTCTCAATTCCCTGTCGATGCAAAGGACCTCGTCGATGGGGCCAATGAGATTCGCCTCAAGCGAAAGAGCGGAAACAGTCCCCTCTATTTTTCCGTTCAGACCCGCTACTTCAGCCTCGAAGAGCCCATTCCCGCGGCCGGGAACGAAATCTTTGTTCGCCGCCAGTATTACAAGCTTGTGGGACATCCCACCCTCTTGAAGGGATACGTTTACGACCGGCAGCCTCTAAATGATGGGGAATCCGTCACCAGCGGCGATCGAGTGCAGACCGTCCTGACCATTGAAGCAAAAAACAATTATGAGTACCTTGTCTTCGAGGATCTTAAGCCGGCGGGTCTGGAGGCGGTTCAAATTCGAAGTGGAGAGCCGATATACGCGAAGGA
>JBAVHJ010000682.1:0-8488 GCA_049685715.1 Terriglobia bacterium
CGCAATCCTTCCCCCAATGGGATCTCAAATCTGAAATTTCAGATTTGAGATCCCATTGGGGGAAGGATTGCGGCCCGTCTCGTACGACCCCTGCCGTCTCCCTGCCCCTGTTGCCGGTTCTCAAGAGGAAGTCTAACCAGGACATCGGGACGCATGAGCGTGATCCTGGCTCGCGGCTACTTGAAAAGAGTCATCCGAGAGTTCCGCTAATCCCAAAAGAAAACCCGTAGGTTGCTCAGTTCAGAATTCCATTTCATTAATGAGAGAGGGCAGTGAACTCGGTCCGGGCGGAAAGGACGATCCTCCGCCCCCCAGCGAAGTCGCCTGATCTGTCACCGGGGAGGTTTGGTGGATTCCGGCGCGGCTGCTGCGGGGGGGTGGGGTTCAAGAATCTTGACATTTATAAGCACACCTGCGGCGATCTCCACGTCGTGACCTTTCTTCTTCGTCAAATCAATAGTCCCTGTGGATTCGCGCTTCCGCTTGTCCGCTGATTTGATGTCGCCGCGGGCAACATCCTCGGCGCTCGAAGGTGGAGGAACATTGGCGGTGCTGGAGTGAACAGTCATCTTCTCTGATTCCTGGATCCCACCCCACAAGGTCAATGCGTCTCCATTGGGTTCAAGGGTGATGTCCTTGAGGACCGGGAACTGGATTTCCCCGCGAATGGTCTCAGTTCTTCCATCCGGAAACACCAGTTGGTCAACCACCAGGGTCAAATGGCCTGCCTCCTCGCGCCGCGCCGACCGGGCTGCTGATATTCTTCCGGACAACTTGGTGCCTCGTGGGAGTGCTACGCGTTTTCCCTCATCCGTGGCGAAAAGAATCTTCAGGCTGAATCGGTCATCCTTCGATGCGGAGGAAGAGCTGAGTTCGTTCTCCAAACCCGTCTTCAACATCGTCCCGGGCTTCAGTGTTTGAGAAGCCTCCTTCTGTTCTGCGCCGGCCCCCTGCCAAGGAGATAAAATCAGGCCCACGGCAAGAAGGAGACGGAATGCATGGAGTTTCATAAGAGTCCCTTCAGTCTTTGTTCCTTTAGACGCGGATGCTTCGTACAAGTTGCTTCAGGGTCGTCATCTTCTTTTGAAGGCCATACGCTTTGATTCCCTTGATGATCTTCAGGGTCGCTTCCGGGTCATAGAAGTTTGCCGTCCCCACCTCAACGGCTGAAGCTCCCGCAATCAGGAACTCCAGGGCATCCACAGCGGTAGTGATGCCGCCGACGCCAATGATCGGGATGGAGAGGGCCTTTGCGGTCTGGTAGACCATGCGTAACACCAGGGGTTTGATGGCGGGGCCGGAGAGTCCGGCAACAACACGGGGAATCCGCGCGCTTCGAGTGTCGACATCAATCGACATTCCCAGGAAGGTGTTGGCCAGGGTCAGGGCATCGGCCCCAGCCTCCACGGCAGCCCGCGCAATCGCCTGGAGATCTCCCGCGTTGGGAGAGAGTTTCACCCAAAGCGGACATCGGGCGACCCTCTTGGCGCTCGAGACGACTTCGTGCGTCAATCCCGGATCGTTGGAGAATTCAGCTCCCCCCCGGGAGGTATTGGGACAAGAGATGTTGAGTTCATAGGCTGCAATTCCGTCGGCATCATTCAAAAGGTTGAGACACTCCACATACTCATCCACGCAGGTTCCGAACACGTTGACGATCGTTTTGGCTCTAAGGGTTCGCAGAAAAGGGAGCTTGGTCTCGATGAATTTCCTGGCGCCGATGTTTTGCAGGCCAACGGAATTCAGCATTCCCGCTCCCGTGGGGACCAGGCGCGGCGGCGGATTCCCTTCAATGGGTCTGGCGGAGATCCCCTTGACCACAATCCCGCCGAGTTGATTGAGGTCAAACAGCGAGGCGAACTCCACGCCGTATCCAAAGGTGCCACTCGCCGTGAGCACAGGGTTTTGAAAGGTGATCCCGGCGATCTCCGTCCGCAGATCGATCATGCCAGCATCTTAACAAATTGACCGAAAGGCGCAAGACTTAGACCGGAATCTCGAGCGTCCCGGCAGGATGCCTTGCGGGAAGGGGCAAACTCAATATGTGTTCCCCTGACCTTGTGTTAAACTTACATTTCTTGTGAGATCAGCCCATTTCAGACCGAGGAAACGGCTCGAGGTGATGCCATGAAGATTGTGGAAAAATCCCAGCTCATGGGCGCTGCTGAAATGGAGCGGACGCTTGTGCGGCTTGCTTACGAAATTGTCGAGCGAAATAACGGGGTTAATGATCTGGCCTTGATTGGCGTCGTGCGCCGGGGCGGCTACCTGGCGCAACGATTGGCCAAAAACATTTCCAAGTTTGAGCCCGCCGGCGTCCAGGTGGGCAAACTCGACATCAATCTTTATCGGGACGATCTTTCCACCGTCGCCGAAGTTCCTGTCGTGCAGAAAACGGAGATCCCGTTCTCGATCATCGATCGGAATCTCGTGATTGTGGACGATGTCCTCTACACCGGGCGGACCGTTCGGGCCGCGCTGGATGCCTTGTTTGAAAAGGGCCGGCCGCGTCGAGTCCAACTTTGCGCCCTCATCGACCGCGGCCACCGTGAACTTCCGATTGAGGCACAATTTGTCGGCAAATATGTTCAGACCACCGATCGTGAGATTATCGAGGTCAAGCTGACGGAAGTGGATCACGAGGAACGAGTGATGCTCGTGGAGCGGGTGGATGGGTAACCGGTCCCGCCGTCGGAGAAAGCGGGAGAAGCGAGACCTCTCCTGCTGGACCCATCGTCTGAAAGATTTTCAAAATTTCCTTCCCTAACAATATGTCCGGCTTGATTATTCGAAATGGACGAGTGGTTTGCCCGGCAACACGGCGGGATGAAATCGCCGACGTGTGGATCGAAGGGGGACGCATCTCGCGGATACTGCCTGCGAGTCGAGGGGGTACACCGGAGACGGAGCCCGCCCATTTCCCGGGAGAATCGGCCGGATACGACCTCCTTGATGCCTCAGGTTTGATCGTCGCCCCGGGCTTTATTGATTTGCATGTGCATTTGCGAGAGCCGGGACGCGAAGATTGCGAAACGATCGAGAGCGGGGCGGCAGCGGCAGCGGCGGGAGGTTTTACCAGCGTCTGCGCCATGCCGAACACGCAGCCTGTCAACGACAATGTTTCGATTACCCGGTTTATGCTCCAGCAGGCCCGAACGCGATCCGAGGTTCGGGTGTTCCCCATTGCGGCCGTGTCCCGCTCCAGCGAAGGGGAAGTCCCCACCGATTTTGAAGAGCTCATGGCCGCAGGCGCAGCGGGTTTCTCGGACGATGGAAAGCCGGTGAAGACGGATTCCTTAATGCGGATCGCGCTCCTGGAAGCGAAGCGCCTGGGGACATTTGTGAGTGATCATTGCGAGGATCTTTCCCTGACCCGGGATGCCGTGATGAATGAAGGTGAAACGTCGGCCGCGTTGTCCCTCCGGGGGATGCCACGCCTCGCGGAAGATTCCATCGTTGAACGCGACATTCGCGCTTCGGAAAAGACCGGAGGGCATGCCCACATCGCGCATCTTTCGACCGCCGGGGCGGTGGATCTCGTCCGCCGGGCCAAACGCGACGGCATTCCCGTCACCTGTGAGGTCGCTCCGCATCATTTCACACTCTTCGAAGAGTCGGTAAAGCAGTATGGAACAAATGCCAAAATGAAGCCCCCACTGCGGACCTCTGAGGACGTGCAAGCATTGGTCAAAGGGTTGGCCGACGGGACGGTCGATGCCATAGCCACCGATCACGCTCCGCATTCCGCGGCAGAAAAAGAGCGTGGATTGGCGGCTGCGCCTTTTGGGATCACAGGGCTGGAGACGGCCGTCGCGCTCGCCATTCAACAACTCGTCCTGCCTGAACGGATGGGCTGGAACCGGCTCGTTGAACTGTTCAGCACCAACCCCGCGCGTATTTTGCGCCGGAATGACCTGGGCCGCCTCGAAACGGGGGCTCTCGCCGATCTCTCCATCATTGATCCCCGGATAGAGTGGACTTTTCATGTGTTAGAGTCCCGTTCGAAGAGTCGAAATACGCCGTTCGACGGGTGGAAATTCCGTGGTAAAGTGATTTTGACTGTGGTGGGTGGGAAAATCGTATTTGATTCAGGGACATGCCTGCATTCGGGCAAGGGATAGCGGGATGCAGGTTTTTTTCTTAAACTGCAACCTTTCCGTAAGGAATCGCGTATTTTAACCGTCTACGGACTATGACGAGCTCCGACCAACAACTCGTCAGGCGGGCCCTCAAGGGAGAGGAACGGGCCTTTGAGGAACTCGTCCGAAGATACCAGAAGCCGATCGTGAACTTCATCGCGCGGATGGTGGGTAATTATGATTTGGCGCTGGATCTTTCTCAGGACGTTTTTGTGAAGGCTTTCGTGGCCCTTCGCACGTATAACGAAGGTTTCAAGTTCGGGTCATGGATTTTTAAGATTGCCTCGAACACGGTGATCGACCATCTGCGAAAAGCGAGCCCGGCCATCAGTTCTCTGGATAAGCCGGTCGCGACCGAGGATGACGAGATCCAGATGGATTTGGCGTCTACCGCCCTCGTCCCGGATGAGGAACTGGAACAGACCGAAACACGAAATATCCTGGTTCAGTTGATCAGACAGTTGCCGGAAGCGTACCGTCATATGATCGTCTTGCGGCACATCAACGAATTGAGCTACGAGGAGATGGCTGAAATTACGGAGCTTCCCCTGGGTACGGTCAAGAACAGGACGTTCCGGGCTCGTGAGATGATGCGACACATGATTGAGAAACTGGAAGGAAAGGGCGTCAGGATCTCTTCGAGAGGCTGAAGGGGCGCCGGGGGTTCCGGCCCGCGGAACGACGGGGTGGAGAGCAAAAAAGTAGGGAAGGAAAAGGTGTGAAGGCTTATGCTGCGATGCGACGAAATTGATCTTTCGGCTTATCACGATCGAGCGCTCGACGAAAGCGAGTTGCGGAAGATCGATATTCACCTCCAGTACTGTTCCACCTGCCTGCGGCGTTACGGGCAGGAGGTCATGCTCATCAGCAGCCTTTCCGAAATTCCCGCCATTGATCCCCCCAGGCATTTTATTCCCCATCTGATGTATCGCGTTCGCCAGCAAATTTACTCTCAAATCATTCCTGCCGAAGAACGAAAATTCTCCCTATTGACTGCCGGCTATGGCTTGGCGCTTCTGACCCTGGTGGTTTTTTTGGGGGGCCTCCAGAAGACGTTTTTTGATGCGACTCTGGGATGGGCCCAACTCCCCCTGAAATCTGTGTTGGCCCTGCTGCGCACGACGAACACCGTGACGGAATCGGGCAGCCAGTTGCTCTCCGCCTCTGGTCCCATGTCACTGCTGCTGGTTTTATCCGCAACGCTGGTAGCGGGCTTCGCGCTCATCAAGCTTTTGACCCATTATGAGCGGCTGATGCTCGAGGACGTGCGATTGCGGGTTCGTCGAGGTGGGAATGATAAGACGCTTTAAGGCGGCGGACCCCTTGATCTCCCAGAAGCAATTCATTTTCTCTCCTTCCTCCCTGATCCTTTTAGTCCTGGGGTTTTTCATCTCGGGCAGCGCCCTGCCTGCATGGGCGACGCAGCGCGCCGCCGAACCCCGGCCCTCTGTGGACATCCAACCGGCGCAGGGAGATATCACCATTGAGGAGCAACGCACCGCCGAGAGCGATGTGATTTCGGTCGGGCATTCCATCTTCATCCTCGGTCAGGCCAAACATTCCGTGACGGCGCTGGGGGGATCAGTCAGGGTGAACGGGAGTGTGGACGGGGATGTGGCCGCCATGGGCGGCGATGTGTGGTTGGGGCCAGAGGCAGTGGTGGGAGGCGATCTCATCGTGTTGGGCGGGAAGCTCTATCACGATCCTAAAGCCCGCGTGGCCGGCAGGATCCTGGCAACCACCTATTTTCAGGACGAGTTGCGACGCACCTTTTCCCAGCGCCAGGGATCAGTCCTGGCGGGTCATTTCGAGCGCACCGCCCTGTTGTGGCGCTCAGCAAGAATCCTGGCGTGGTTTATCATCGCCGTCCTCGTCATCCTCTTCATTCCGGTCCAGACGGCATTTGCGATGGATCGTTTTGAGCGCGATTTCGCCAGAATCGCTGTCATCGGCTTGCTGGCACTGATCGTATTTATCGGCTTGCTGGCGGTGTTCTCTCTAATGATCAAGATCGTGATCGGGATCCCGCTGGTGTTTCTCCTGATCCTGTTGCTTTTTTCAATGTGGGCCTTTGGCGCTGTGACGTTTTATCTTACGATCGGACGCCTGTTTGTCCGCTGGCTGCTGAAGCGCCCCCTGCCCCTCGCCCTCTATGCGCTTCTGGGTTTGATCCTCTGGTCACTGCTTTCGTTTGTTCCAGTGCTCAATTTGTTTATCCCCTACCTCGTATTCATATTTGCCCTCGGAATCTCCCTCGCCACCAAATTTGGTACCGGCAAACCCTGGTTTGTCCGGGCATCGTAAGTCTCTTGCCTCGACCCTGACATCGCGCCAAGAATTTCCCCGCCTCGGCGGAGGGGATCGTTCAGATGCAGCCTACCAACCAGACCTCTGGGGGCAAAATCCCTCCGACGGCAGTCGGAGGATATTTCAGATGCAACCTACTGGCCTAACCACTCGGAACAAAATCCTCCCGACGGCAGTCGGGGGATCGTTCAGATACAACCTACCGACCTGCCCGCACGGAACACAATCCCCCCAACGGCAGTTGGGGAATTGTTCAGATGCTGCCTGCAAGCGCCTCTTGTCCTCTGCCGGACCTCCGAAGAAGTATGCAATGATTTTTGCATGCTGGCGTTGACAATGAAATTTTGAGAGGCACTTTAGGCTGGATTTGAATGATCCACCGACTGCCCTCGGTGGGATTCTTTCCAGGCTGAGAGATCTCCACTGGTAGGCTGGAAGAGAAGGTTCCCCCAGCTGCCCCAGGGGGGATTCTTTCCGAATCACTCGAGTGCCGCCCATGCGAGGCCCTTAATCCCCCCGACGGCAGTCGGGGGATATATCAGATTCAACCTACTGACCTGATCGCTCGAAACCTAATCCCCCCAACGGCAGTCGGGGGATCGTTCAGATTCAACCTAACCCGCGCCATCCTCCCCAATTTCTTTTTCCCGCCATACTCCCTCCTCTTCGATTGCATCTAATAGTTCGAACTTTTCGGGGACTCCGGGTGTCTAACTTTCTGAAGGTCCAAAGAAGAAGCGGGGGTGACAAATCCTTCGCCGTGGATCGGGACCGGAGGTGATCAAGTGGTAGCGCAACGACTGAGTTCTCTGGGTGTGATTTCGCAGCGTATTGAACGAATCGGCGGGGTGATCCGGTTGAAAGCCGCGCTAATTCTTTTTTTGGGCTGCATGCTTCCTTCAATGATTTTCGGACAGGGAATCCTCATCCCGCGGCGCTGTCCGGGCCCCTGGCCCTTTCCTCCCCGCATTCCGCCCTGCGTGGAGCTGGAAGCCCCTCTTCCCGTCAAGGCCATTACGTTTTCCACCACGATCAACAATCAGGTCGCCACGACCCGAATCGAACAAGTCTTCCAAAACCCCAACCGCTGGGCTGCGGAGGGAGTGTTCTATTTCCCCATCCCTGAGAGTGCTTCCATTGAAGAATTCGCCATGTGGACCGGCGGCAAGCGTGTCGTGGGAGAGCTGGTGGAACGCGACAAGGCCCGGCAGACCTATGACGCCATCGTCCGCCAGCTGCGTGACCCCGGATTGCTGGAGTATGTCGGCAAGAACCTTTTTCAGGCCCGCGTGTTTCCCATCGCCCCGGGGAGCGAACAGAAGATTGAGATCCGGTATTCCCAGATCCTCAAAGCCGAGCAGGGAACTGTGAAGTACGAATATCCTCTTGGGGTCGGCCACAATGCCTTGCCGCAGCCGATCGGAACCCTGGCAGGAAAAATAGAAATCACTTCCAACGTGGCGTTGAAGAACATCTACTCGCCCACCCACCCGCTGGAGATCAACCGCAAGGGCGAAACGAAGGCCTCCGCCAGTTTCGAGCAGTCGCAGGTCAAACCCGCCCAGGACTTCATCCTCTACTATGCACTCTCCGACAAAGAGTTCGGGGTGAGTCTGTTGACCTATCGTGAAAAAGGCAAGGATGGATTCTTTATTGCTCTCCTATCGCCCCGCCTGGCCGGGGTCGAGTCGAAACAGAGTGAGGCGATTCCCAAGGATATCGTCTTTGTCCTCGACACTTCCGGTTCGATGAGCGAAGAGGGTAAGATCACCAAGGCGCGCGAAGCCTTGAAATTTGGCATTCGTTCCCTGCACCCCGGCGATTACTTCAACGTGATTCACTTTGCCAGCGAGGAGCATCTTTTTGAAACGGGACTGGTGCCCGCCAGCGCCGCGGAGATTGAGCACGCCGTAGGATACGTCTCGAAACTGGAGGCGAACGGCGGGACCGATATTAACTCGGCATTGCTCGCCGCCCTGAAAATGTTCCGCGACGACCTGCGGCCTCACTTCATCGTATTCCTGACCGATGGCCTGCCCACC
>JBAVHJ010000683.1:0-5461 GCA_049685715.1 Terriglobia bacterium
GATGTTGATGCAACTCTTCTTGGGTGCGGCGTTCCGGCATCATTGGTTTAGCTTGATTCCCCACATGCTCGGGGCTGCATTGGTTTCGATCATGGCGGGGTGGTTAATCATCACGGTGTTTCGTCGATACAGTGAAGAGCGTTTCCTGACTCGTCCGGCCTGGGCGGCTGCCGTGTTGCTTGTGGCGCAACTGGTTTTGGGGCCTAGCGCTTACTTTCTGCTATCGGCCAGCGCCGCGGCGCCGCAGCCCACCGAGCCGATGGTGGAAGTCACCGTGGCGCATGTGGCGGTGGGTGCTTTGACCTTGGCCGCCGTACTGGTGCTGACCTTAAGAGTGTTACGAATCACTTCGCCTCACCGGCGTTCGGTCAATGCACCGCGTTGGGCTCAAAGTATGTAAGCTCGGAATCGTACCAGCCATTTGAACCCTTCTCGCCGAGAGAGATGGCGTTGCCTGCACAGGTTGCAGGGATGGGAACCGGAGACAAATTTCAGGATGCGGGTGAATCGAGTCCTCTATTTGTGGCGTCAGGATTGAGGCGAACTTTTTTCTGTTGCCGCTCCGAAGCTTAGAGTCCGTACTCGGCTTGGGTTCTGAAGTTGCCGCGCGGGGGGCTGTTCTCCCCGCCGTTGTTCAGATTCAGGAAATTTGACTAAACAATTTTAGGGAGAGCTCATTGAGTACATCATCGATTGTTCTCGACAAGAAACAACCATTGCGGAACCCTTTGCTAAGACTGGGCCTGTCTCACCATCTCGTCCAGACGCTGACTGACTATTCTGAACTCACCAAGCCAAATATCACCTTCCTGGTGATTCTGAGTACGGCCGCAGGGTTTTGTTTAGGGACTGCGGGACCGTTGAACTATCTCCGGCTCCTCCATTTGATGGCGGCGGTGGCCCTCTTATCGAGCGGCATCGGCGCCCTGAATCAATACATGGAGCGGGACCTCGATGGGCGAATGCGAAGGACCGAGCATCGGCCGCTCCCTTCGGGGAAGATCCTGCCGGTTCCTGCATTACTCTTTGGGATCGGGATCACGGTGGCCGCCGTAGCGTATCTGGGTTTTGTCCTCAACCCGCTTTCCGCCCTTCTCGGGTGTCTCACGATCGGAAGTTACCTTTGGGTTTATACGCCCCTGAAAACACGAACGCCCTGGTGCACATTTCTGGGGGCGTTCCCCGGGGCGATGCCTCCGCTGGTCGGATGGGTCGCCGTCCGGGGCTCGATTTCCGTGGAGGCCTGGGTCCTCTTTGGAATCGTCTTTTTGTGGCAGTTTCCGCACTTTCATTCCATTGCCATGATGTATCGCGAGGATTACGCTCGCGCGGGAATTCGCATGCTTCCGGTGGTGGAACCGGATGGCAAGTCCACCGGGCGACAGATCGTGGGTTACACTCTGGCGCTCGTCCCCCTCAGCTTGATGCCCGCCTATCTGAGGATCTCCGGCCAGATCTATCTGGCGGGCGCGATTCTGCTCGGGGCGGCTTTCTTGTATTTTGCCGTTCGCTGTGCCCTCGATAAAACCAAGGTTCGGGCGCGATATCTTTTGCAAGCCTCAGTATTTTACCTGCCACTCCTGTTCGGGTTGATGGTGCTGAATCAGATAGGATGACGGCTCGGTTTCATTTTGGAGAAGGCAGATGAAGTCCGTAGCGGCCGGCAGGTTTTCTTGAACAACGGGAGGATGTAAATATGGGATTGGCGATTGCGCTGGTGCTGGTGCTGCTTTGCGTGGTGAGCGTGATCATGTTCTCGGGACATTACTGGTGGTTTCCACCTCTCATCTCCACCTACACCGGCTACGACAAGCAGTTCATGCTGACGCTGGTCATCGTGGCGGTGGTGTTCATCCTGGCACAGCTGGGGCTGGGTTACTTTGTGTGGAAGTACCGCGATCGACCGGGCCAGAAAGCCAGACATGTCGAAGGCAACAACACGATGGAAGTCTTGTGGACCAGTCTCACGTTCGTGATTTTCATCGGGCTGGGCATCCTGGGCCAGCGGGTGTGGGCGCAGCTTCATTTTGACCAGCCCCCGGCGAATGCCATGGAAGTTGAATTGACCGGACAACAGTTCCAGTGGAACATCCGTTATCCGGGGCCCGACGGAAAGTTCGGACGCACGGAGGCGAAATATGTGGATGAATCCGCGCTGAACTTCGTCGGGATTGATCCTCATGATCCTGCAGGAAAGGATGATATCACCAGCATCAATCGCCTGGTGATCCCGGTCAATCAGCCGGTCAAAATCCTGCTACATTCGAAAGACGTCACGCACAGCTTTTTCGTCCCCGGGCTCCGGATTAAACAAGATGCGGTGCCCGGCATGACCATCATGGTCCATTTCACAGCCACCAAAACAGGCGAGTACGAAATTCCCTGTGCCGAGTTGTGCGGGTTGGGGCATTACAAAATGCGCGGGATCCTCGATGTCAGGACCCCCGACGCATACCGGCAGTGGTTGGAGAAGCAAGCGAGCCAGGAATAAACAGCATCGCGTAGGACGACCAGGCTGGTCGTCCTACCACAACAGGCCCATAGGGAGAAGACTCATGGCAGAGGCGACACACGCGGTTCACATGCATCACGCGCCGAAAGGATTCATCCGGAAATATATCTTCAGCACCGATCACAAGGTCATCGGGATCCAGTATTACTTTCTGGCCCTGTTTTCGGTGGTGCTGGGGATGCTGCTGTCGGTGCTCTTTCGGCTGCACCTGGCATGGCCCAACGCCAATTGGGATCTTCTGGGCAAGCTGTTTCCGACCGGGATGGCCGGGGGCCTGATGACACCCGAGTTTTACCTTTCGCTGGTGACGATGCACGGGACACTGATGGTCTTCTTCGTGCTGACGACCGCGCCTCAGGGCGGCTTTGGGAATTACTTCCTGCCCATCCAGATCGGTGCAGACGACATGGCCTTTCCCGTCCTCAACATGCTCTCCTTCTGGATTACTTTCGTCGCGCTCGGGGTCATGGTCATGGCGCTGTTTGCGGTGGGGGGAGCGCCCCTGTCCGGCTGGACAGCGTATCCCCCCCTCAGCGCGCTGGGAAAAATCTCGGGTCCGGGCGAAGGACTGGGACAAACCCTGTGGATTATCAGTCTGGCTATTTTCTGCGTGGGCTCACTGCTGGGCGCCCTGAACTTCATCACGACCACCCTGAACCTCCGGGCCAAGGGCATGACGCTGACGCGGATGCCGCTGACCGTGTGGGCCTGGTTCACCACATCGATTTTGTCCCTGCTGGCATTCCCGGTGCTGCTGGCGGGAGGCATCCTCCTCGTTTTGGATCGCGTGGGTGGAACAAGCTTTTTTATCCCGGCCGGCCTCGTTGTGAACGAGCAACTCGTGAACCATAGCGGCGGCTCACCGCTCCTCTGGCAGCATTTATTCTGGTTCTTTGGACATCCCGAGGTCTATATCGCTATTCTGCCCGGAATGGGCGTGGCTTCGCAATTGCTCGCCACCTTTTCCCGCAAACCGGTGTTCGGATACAAGGCGATGTTTTCCGCGATGCTCGCCATCGGGTTTCTGGGGTTCTTCGTGTGGGGCCACCACATGTTTATCAGCGGCATGAGTCCGTACTCCGCGGTGGCGTTTTCCCTTTTGACCCTGTCCATTGGAGTTCCCTCGGCGATCAAGACTTTCAACTGGCTGGGCACCATCTGGCGGGGGAAGATCGAATTTACCTCGGCGATGCTGTTCGCCATCGGTTTTGTTTCCGTGTTTGTAACGGGCGGCGTGAGCGGAATCTTTCTGGGCCAGACCAGCCTCGACCTCTACCTGCACGATACCTATTTCGTGGTCGGTCACTTCCATATGATCATGGGTGTGGCGGCGATCTTTGGGATCTTTGGCGCCACCTACTACTGGTTTCCAAAAATGTTTGGACGCATGATGAACGAGCCGCTCGGAAAGATCCACTTCTGGTTCACGTTTGTCGGGGTCAATGCGATTTTCTTTCCGATGCATATCATGGGAGTCGCCGGACACCCGCGGCGCTATTCCGACGCCAGCAACTTCAATTACCTTTCCTCGATGCACCCGCTGCATCAATTTATGACCGTGGCCGCCATCGTCACGGCAACGGCCCAGCTGTTCTTTCTTCTGAACTTTTTCTGGAGCCTGTGGAAGGGGAGAAAGGCGGAAATGAACCCTTGGAATGCCACGACGCTGGAATGGACCGTTCCGTCGCCACCCCCGCATGACAATTTTGGCGGAAAACTGCCTGTCGTTCGTCACGGACCGTATGAATATAGTGTTCCAGGGGCCAAGCAGGATTTCATCATGCAAGACTCTGAGGAAACGGTTTCAAAGACAGCATAGCCATTTGATTTTTCACGGCAGAGCCCCGTTCAAGTGGGGCGTCCGCTGATTAGGACCTAAAGGAGTTGGAGACGTGCCAGCCGCAGCTTTACCCGAAGTTGAGATTCAGCATGGACAAACCGTTGACGATGGTGGTTTCGGCTTTCGATCCGGAGGTCGGGATGAGTCTCGCGGACGCGGAAGGCCGGAGGTTCCCGTTAACAGCTACCGGCTTGGCTTATGGTTTGGCCTCGGCGCCATCCTCATGCTGTTTGTCGCCTTCACCAGTGCGTACATTTACCGGCAAGGGCTCTCCTTTGATTGGCAACCGCTGAGTCCGCTTCCGATCCTGTGGTTCAATACCGCGGTGCTCGTGCTCAGCAGCCTGACCTTTGAAGGGGCCCGTCGTGCGCTTAGACACGACCTCACCACCTCCTTCGGTCGCTGGTTGGGGGTGACGACCTTGCTCGGAGTCACGTTTCTGGTGGGCCAGTACATGGCGTGGGCACAACTGGCGGCGCGAGGCGTGTTTCTGGGAACCAATCCGCACAGTTCATTCTTCTATGTGCTCACGGCGACCCATGCGGTGCACCTGCTGGGAGGCGTTTTGGCCCTTGGCTATGTGATGCAAGGGAGTTTGCATCAGAAATACACCTCCCGATCATGCACTGCGGTTGAGGTCACGGCGGTCTACTGGCACTTCATGGACGGGCTTTGGATCTATCTCTTCCTGTTGCTATTCCTCTGGAGGTAAAGAATGAGTGATGCTGAAGCGAAGGTGGAAGCGCTGGCCACAGGCGAGTGGGGTGGCGGCTCGTTTCCGTATGCGGTCGGGTCGAAGAAATTCGGGATGTGGCTGTTTATCATCTCCGATGCCCTGACCTTTTCCGTGCTGTTGATTGCTTACGGATACTTGCGCCTGGCGAACAAGAATTGGCCGGAACCCTTCGAATTCTACCCCAGCCTGGTGACAGCGACCGTCATGACCCTATGCCTGCTTTCCAGCAGCTTGACGATGGTAATGGCCGTGGCTGCCCGGCAACGCGAGGATCGTTCCGCCACCGTGAAATGGTTGCTGGCCACGATGGCGGGCGGGCTGGCGTTTCTTGTCTTGCACGCCAACGAGTGGTTGAAGCTTATCGGGAAAGGCA
>JBAVHJ010000684.1:0-2022 GCA_049685715.1 Terriglobia bacterium
GCCTTCGACCGCTGCATTCCGAGTTTGGTTGCGTTTGAGAGCCGGGATGAGGCAGCAAGGTTCAAGGCCGAGCATGGCGGGACGATTGTTGATTACAGTGAAAGCATTCGACTGGCAAAATCGCCGCTATTTAATCCCTGAGGAAAAGGAGAAGGAGAGATGTTCTTAATGCTCATGAAAGAGAACCGGTCCAGTCCGGTGTGCGTTTGCGGCCTGCCGCTGATACTGGGGTTGCTTACTTGTTTCTTGTTGGCAGCGGATTCTGTTTCGTTTGGCGAAGAGTTCACGCTCAGGGCAAAACACGATCATCTGAAAGGAAGCTGCAGCGGAGAACTCACCGTCAGCGAAAAAGGAATTCGCTATCAAACGGCCCATGTCCAGGATCAACGCCAGTGGACCTTCGCAGACATTCAAGAGGTCCAGATTATCAGCGAAAAGAAACTGAATGTGATTAGTTACGAGGATTCACGGAAACGGCTGGGGGGCGATAAGATTTTCAAATTCGAATTACAGGGAGAAACCCTCCCCCCCAATCTGATTGCTTTGGTCGAGTCGAATTTTGTAAAACCCATTTCCAATCGGCTGGCTGCCGAGAATCTCAAGGGTCAATTCGAGATTCCTGTGAAGCATTTGCATCGCGTCGGTGGGTGTCAGGGCAAACTCATCATCACGGATAACGGCATCTCTTTTGTCAGCGAACGGCCGGGGGAATCCCGGCAGTGGCGCTACAGCGATCTTCAGACCGTTGCCTCCACAGAGCGATACGAATTACGGCTGGGAACTTATGAGCGCGGACCGCTGCAATATGGCGACACCAAGGAATTTCGGTTCCAATTGAAGGAGCCTTTGAGCGAGGTAGCCTATCGATTTCTGTGGGCCCGAATCAATCAGCTTCCTCAATGGAGACCCGAGGTGAGCGGGAAGTTTGAACGAAACCCGGAACAGTGAATCAGCTTGAGTGACCAAGGGTTAATGTTTAGTTGCCCACCCACTGCGGATCACATCAGCGTATGAGAAGGGCCAGAGAAACAATGATCTTATCTAAGAAAACCCAATCCGGAAAAGACGGGCCACTCGACGCAGGTCGCGAGATCCTGGGTCTTCTTTTCGAAGCCACAGTGATTTTGTTGGCCTTTTCTTCATTCCTGCTCGCGCAACCACCAAACAGAGACTCAAACCTTTGGCGAATGACCCCGCTGCTTTCCGACGTCGAAGCAGGGATTAACCGTGCGGCTCTTGCAGCCCAGGCTCTTCAAAATGCCGCACCACTGATTCAAACTGCGCAGTCACAGCTGTCCCGAGGAGAACGGAAGGAGGCTTTGGCCACCTTCCAGACGGCTCAATCCATGATTCAGGATTCTCCGCAATCCGCATTGGATGCTGCATTGCTCCGGTCGTTTTCCGCTGATCTCAACCGGATCATCAGCGACATCTCCCCGTCTCGAGCGGCACCGAGCGAGCCCCCCGATGGTTTCTTGGCCCTCGACGAATCACAGCGCACGATCCAGCAGTACATCGCCTATTTCCAAGGAAAAGGCCGAGCTCATATGGTCGCCTCCTGGCAAAGGATGAAGAATTACCAACCCACGGTGGAATCTGTTCTGCATGATAAGAATCTTCCCACAGAATTGATGTACCTTGGCATTGTCGAGAGCGGGTTCAACCCTCTCGCACGGTCATCGAAGCAGGCGCGAGGGATTTGGCAGTTTGTTCCCGCAACGGGGAGGCGTTACGGGCTGGAACAAAGAGGTGGCTATGACGAACGCACGGACCCTCTCAAATCGACCGTAGCAGCCGCCGAGTACCTGGAAGACCTTTACGCCTCTTTTGGAGACTGGTATCTTGCGCTCGCGGCTTACAACGCCGGAGAAGGCCGCATTCAGTCCATCATTTCCCGCACCGGCATCCGCGACTTTTGGCAAATGAGCCGGTTGAAGCTGTTACCGCAGGAAACCATCAATTACGTTCCGGCCGTCCTGGCGACTGTCGCCATTGCCCGCGATCCGGAGAAATTCGGGTTCG
>JBAVHJ010000685.1:0-1953 GCA_049685715.1 Terriglobia bacterium
AATGCAATTCGACTTTCCACCTGCGTCACTCCCTGTGCGAACTGCGTTGTGCATACCCTAAACGCACCGACCTATGTCCAGGTATGACTCCTTTTTATTTGTTTGCTCAAACTCGGTCCGTGGAAAGAGCTGGAGCAACGGGCTGAACATGCTGCGGAATCTGGTCCTAGGGGTCGGCCTCACTGATGAGCGTCGAGTTGCTAGCTCAGCGCGCATCTAATCGGATTCGCCAACCCCGATGTCGTTCATCCACGCCGCTCGCTATCAGCTCATATGGACAAGAGTGTTAACCACTTTTAAATCACCAACACCTTTATATCAGGGTAGCCCATCAGCTTGAGAATAAAATAGTTGACTGCTGCTTCACCGGGATCATCGGAGAAGCAAACAAGCTCCCCATATCTCCCAACCCCGGCCTTGGTCATAATGTTCCAGATATCTTTCGCGGTTTTGGGCGTGCCGTCGGCATTCAGGAGATCAGTGTACGGGACATGAACAACTTTCCCGTCCTGAGATTTAGCAGGCACATTCTTGCCCGAAGCAATCAATACCTTGGGATAAGATCCCTGGGTGCTCTTCGGGTCCGCAATGATCACGGCCTTGCGGACATTCCCGGGATAAGTCGTGGGAGGTATGGATAAGTCGTGAGGAACCTGCTTGGGGCCCACAACAGTGGCATCCTTTTTCACGTCGAAACCAAGTTTTGCCCATTTATCCATGGAGTCCATGAAGACAGATACTTTTTTCTGTCCCAGTTTCTCCAGCATCACGAACGCCAGGGCCGCATCTTTAGTCAACCCCGCGCCTGAAATGACAACTGCTTCGTGAGACGCATTAACGCCGGCCGGACCCAGAATTTCAGCCAGCTTGTTGGGATTGGAGATATTGCTTCTGAACACATCGGCAGGGATGTTAAGCGCAAAAGGCACATGTCCCTGATTAAATGCGCCTGCAGGCCGCACATCCACGATGCTGACGTGTGTGTCCAGGAACGTCCTTATCCTCTGGCCGCCCCAAAACTGCAGCCAGTTCGTTTCCCGCATGATGAACGGGGCATCGAATGTCCAGTAAGGGAGGTCTCTTTCATCGGACACCCATCCCATCTCGGACTCCGGGAACAGTTTAACCCTGGGGTATTTCACAATAAACTTAGCGGCGAAAAACGGCACACTGGCGGTTACTCCGCCCCCGCAATAGGTGTAGATCTGCTGTTCAGGCCGGATGCCCAAATAGGTCAGCATTCTCCTTATTTCTTCGGGTGATTTGAAGGTCTTGTCCGGATTGTAAAAGTCGGCACTGGGCGCCAGAATGCCATTAGGGATATGGCCGGCTTTGTTAAAGGCTTGGACTTCTCCAAAATGCCAGTCGGCTCCAAGTGCTTCCACTAAAGCACTATTGACCGGATCCCCGGATGCGGTAAGGAATTCGGGCAGCTCGACTTTCACATCTTCGTTAAGCTTTTCGATTTTGAAAGAGCCCTTCTTCGGAGCAGGTGTAGTGTCCTTCGTTACCGGCAATCCTTCCTTCTGCCACTTGAAAAGCCCACCATCCAGGATTAAGAGGTTCTCTGCGGGGAAGCCGTGATAATAGAGGGAGAAAAAAAGCCGGGTGGCCAGCATTGTGCCGCCTGGATCGTACATGACTATCTTTTTCCCGGAACTGATTCCCCAGGACTGGTAGAGTTGTTCCGTCTGAGCGACCGGCATTCCCCCGAGACCATAGGCGAATAGGTCGAATATGTTGACGCTGACTGCGCCGGGAATGTGTTGTGCCATGTAGCTCTGAGTAGGTGACGCGTCGAGTATCAGAACATCGGGATTCTTTAGATTCTTCTCAAGCCACTTGACACTGACAAGATTGCCCTCGATTCCGTCTGCCGCCATCAAGGGCTGCGCCAAGAGCAGGCAGCCAGCAACGGCAAGAAGGAAGTAATACCCTAAAGACTTCAACATG
>JBAVHJ010000686.1:0-1773 GCA_049685715.1 Terriglobia bacterium
TCCTTCCTCACGGGCTCAGGGCTTGAAGAAGGCCAGCCTACGAAACCTGGATGCCAGAGATTTCTGTATTGCTCCAGGTCGACGGACTTTACGTACTCCCAATAGGCCTGCTCCAGCTTCCACGCAGCCTGTTCTTCCGGAGACTGCTGCTGGGCCATGGCCGTATTCGCAGCAAAGACCAGGACCCATACAGCGAACAAAACGGCTAGAGCGAGAGGGGTCAATTTTCTCATGAATGATTCTCCTTTGTTTGGTGAGTCAGACTGATCTACTTCATATTCCACTTCAATGTTGTCCCAACGTTGAAGAATGAATTTGCGATAATACAATGATATTGTGCCGCTTAAGTTCGATAAAGTCTTGCCGCGATTTGAATTCAGTTGGGCTTTTTGACCATACTCGCGCATCTTTTTGGGGCGAGGAGAGGATCAATGAATGTTGGACAAACGATTTGTGCTCAACTGATGGATTTTCTGCCGACTCGCGAATTTCGTCGCTGTGTCGAACGGTATCAGGGGCATTACAAAGTCCTGCGTTTTTCCTGCTGGGATCAATTTCTATGTTTGGCCTTTGCTCAACTGAGTTATCGCGAATCGCTGCGAGATATCGAAGCGTGTTTGCGCGCTGAGAGCTTCAAGCTCTATCACCTCGGATTCCGCGCTCCGGTGTCGCGCAACACCCTGGCCCATGCCAATCAAGTCCGCGACTGGCGCCTCTTTGCCGACTTCGCCCAACACCTCATCGCCATGGCTCGCCCGTTGTACGCCAACGAAGCGTTCGGGGTGGAGTTGGATCACATCGTCTACGCCCTCGATGCCACGACCGTCGATCTGTGTTTGTCGCTGTTCCCATGGGCCCAGTTTCGCCGCCACAAAAGCGCCGTGAAATTGCACACCCTGCTGGATCTGCGCGGCAGCATTCCCACCCTCCTGTTCATTACCTCCCCCGCCATTCACGAAGTCAATCTGATGAAAAATGTGGCAATTGTCCAGATCTGACCCCCTCCAAGTTCTCCAGACCCAATTGTCTAGTTGTCGGGATCTGACCCCACAGACTTCCAAATCCCAATTGGAGATTGGAAAGACTTGACCCCAATCATTCCAGCCTGATGCGCCGCCGAAAGAGCCTCTGCCACCTGAACGCCGATCTCCAGGATCTGATTGAGCTGAAGTGATTCCTTGTGCGAAAGATGCTCACGCAGAGTCTGGCCTTCGATCAACTCAGTCGCGATGTAGTTTTTGCCGTCGATTTCGCCGATTTCGTAAACGGTCAGAATGTTCGGGTGATTCAGTGCCGAAGCTGCCTTAGCTTCCTGGATAAAGCGGCCCAACTTGTCGCCGTCCTTGCTGAATTCTTCGTGCAGGAATTTGATCGCAACTTTCCGATCGAGTTTTGTGTCCTGCGCCAGATACACTTCGCCCATGCCGCCGGCGCCGATCTTCGAGACGATGCGGTAATGCGCCAAAGTGGAACCGCTGGGCAGGCCTTTATTATTGGTCTGGTTCAATTCTATTCAGGAGATTCGGAACAGCGCTTTGGCTGCCACAAATAATCCCCCCGGGGCCAAAGGCCTTTCACTTCGCGCCAGCGACCCGCTGTTGCAACTCCGAGAACCAGTTGAGCACCAGGTCCACGTGCGTGATGGCCCGCTCCGGGTCCACCAGCTGAACGCGGAGGAAGCGCGTACCATCCCGGGTGATACTCCAGTTCGTGTTGCCGTTGATGCTTCTGAGAAAGCGCCCTTCGTGCACGAGGTGCGGCGGGCTCGCGGAC
>JBAVHJ010000687.1:0-2063 GCA_049685715.1 Terriglobia bacterium
GGTCTTGACTTGCATGGGAAGCCTGGCCTAGATGCTCGAGGGCCAGAGCACTATAGCCGAGTATGGCCGCTGCTGCTCCGAGTTTGATTTCTGTCTTTGTATATTGTTGGTTTATGCGGCGAGCTTCATCGGCGACTTGCCCCTGATTCGATTCTCCGTGCAGCGGATTGCCGTTGTAGGATACAATCTTATTGAAATACTTTACGCCGCCGAGATCGGACTTAAATCCATCCATATTCCTGTTTGATCGAGAAGCAATTTCGATCGCTTTAAAGCTATAATAACGTGTTACCATCGCATTTCTTTGAATTTCTTCATGGTTCCCGGGAGAAAATTTTCCGCTTTGATCAGTGAAAGTCACCGGGTTGTTCCGAGTATAAGAGAATTTGTTCCAGTTTTGCGGGTTTGCCGTGAACTGCCCAAGGATAATAGCGCTTGATGAGGTAGGCTGCAGGGGGTCCACTGCAGTAAATCGGCCGAGTGAGGCGATATAATATCTTGCTCTGAAGTTATCCAACGCAGTCTCATTATCCCGTTCTTTGCCGGCGAACTTCTGTCTTGTATCGTCGCTAGTGGCGTATCCCGTGACCGAAGAACGATTACCGAACAAGGAGGGGATCTCCTCGCCGAAAGGCAAGTAATCATGCCTTGCCAGGACGCTTCCACTTGCATCAGTTACCAGCCGCGTGCTACCCAGATGATCGGCGGTAACGTACTTGGTCCCTGACCCCGTTGCTGCCGTGTTTGAGTATTCGGCAATCAGAAGGAAGGCTTGGGGTCGGACCAAGCTAACTTATTTTAAGATAAGAGAATAGGTTCCAAAGCCGCGTATTTTCGAGGCTTAAACGGCCTTTTTCGCCCTCAAAATCGTCCTCATAAGCTGCCTCGCCCTCGCGCAACTGGCAACCCGTTTCGGCCCGCACCACATCCCTTCCTCGGGTTCTCGCTCCCAACTGCTTCCGAACGGCTTCCACATAGGCCGGGCTGCCCACCACCAGGCTCTCGCTCCATTGACTCTGCCGCTCCAACTGCTTCCGTTGTAGGGCCTCCTCGATTTGCTCGCGGCAGGCTTGCTGCAACTGGTCCAGGCGGCGGACGCCCATCAATTCCATCAACCGTCCGTAATCGATGATCCCATACCGTACCTTCGGATGCTGGATTTCCACGTAACCACACGCCGGCCATTGTTTCGGATGGGCGACCACGCCGGCCCGCACCATATTCAGATCAAGATAGGTCAGACACTGCCGAAAATGTTTCCCGCTTTCCACCGCCGTGGCATGATAGCGGTCTTCCCAAAAGGCGCCGCCCCGGCTCTTCCGCCGATTGTACTCCTGTCCGACCTGTCCGGCCACCAGCTGAATTGAGGCCGGAATAACCTCCCCTCCCTCCCGGTCATCCACCAACAAATGGATGTGGTTGGAAGTGGCCATGTAATCGAGGACGCATAACCCAAAACGCTTCCGGGCCTCAAACAGCCATCCCATCCAAGCTTGCCGGTCGCGCTGGAACTGCAGCAGAAATCGACGCTCGTGACAGCGGTGCGTCAAATGCCAGATCTGTCCCGGCAAATAATGTCGATGAGCTCTTGCCATGGCAGGGTTCTCCGCCGATCCACGTTGTCAGGGGGGGTGATTTCGGGGGCAAAAAACAGCTTCTAAGGCCTCAAGACTACCCTCTTTTCCGATCATCAGCAAGAGTTTCAACGAGTTGACTTGGTCCGACCCCAAACATTCAAATGGACATGGTTGGAAGTGGCCATGTAATCCAGGACGCGCAACCCCAGACGCTTCCGGGCCTCGACCAGCCATCCCCTCCAAGCTTGCCGGTCGCGGCGGAACTGCAGCAGAAACTGACGCTCGTGACAGCGGTGGGTCAGATGCCAGATTTGTCCCAGCAGATAGTGCCGATGGGCTCTCGCCATGACAAGTTCCTCCGCGGATTCATGTTCCCAGGGGGGTGATTTCGGGGGCAAAAAACAGGTTCTAAGGCCTAAATATTACCTCTTTTTTCGATCATCGACAACCATTTCAATGAGTTCACTTGGTCCGACCCCGAACATT
>JBAVHJ010000688.1:0-4972 GCA_049685715.1 Terriglobia bacterium
GTCCATGACGGGGACAAAATCTACGCGGTGATCAAAGGGGCTGCGCTCAATAACGACGGCTCGCAGCGCGTCAGCTTTGGCGCGCCGGGCGTCGAAGGCCAATCGGAAGTCATTGCGATGGCGCACGCGCTCGCGGGCGTCGATCCGGAAACCATCACCTACGTCGAAGCGCACGGCACCGCCACGCCGCTGGGCGATCCGATTGAGGTGGCGGGATTGACGAAGGCGTTCCGCCTGTCCACCCAGGCCAAACAATTTTGCGCGCTTGGTTCGGTGAAGACCAACCTCGGCCACCTGGACGCGGCGGCCGGGGTCACCGGCCTGATCAAGACGGCCCTCGCCCTCCACCACAAAGTTATTCCGGCGAGCCTCCATTTCACGAAACCGAACCCAAAGCTCGATCTCGAAAACAGTCCGTTCTACGTGAATGCCACCCTCCAGGAATGGAAGACCAGGCCGGGTGTGCCGCGCCGTGCCGGCGTCAGTTCATTTGGCACGGGCGGCACCAATGCCCATGTGGTTCTCGAGGAAGCACCAGATTTGCCGGCATCAGGCCCCTCGCGTCCGTGGCAGTTGTTGGTGCTGTCGGCCAAGACGCCTGACGCGCTTGAACGGGCGACAGCAAATCTGTCCGCGTATTTGAATCAGATGGCTCGCAGCGCCGATTCCGGCGAAGCCTTGCGTGAACTGGCAGACGCTGCTTTCACCTTGCAGACGGGCCGGAGCGAATTCGTTCAGCGCCGTATCGTGGCCTGCCACGACGCCGCCGATGGCGCTGCGGCGCTCGAGGCACGAGATCCGAAGCGCGTCTTCACGCACCACCAGCAACTCAGGGACCAGCCCGTGGTGTTCATGTTCCCAGGCCAGGGAGCACAATATGCCGGCATGGGCGCCGAACTCTACCGATCTGAATCTGTTTTCCTCGCCGAGGTCGATCATTGCGCTGAAATACTCCGGCCTTTCCTCGAAACCGATCTGCGCACCGTCATATTTCCTGCCGCTGGCTCGGAGAAAGAGGCGGAGCAACTGCTCGTTCAAACCCGGTTTACTCAACCGGCGCTGTTCGTGATCGAATATGCCCTGGCGCGCCTTTGGATGTCGTGGGGCATCAAGCCGGCAGCGATGATCGGTCACAGCGTGGGTGAGTACGTGGCGGGGTGTCTGGCCGGAGTGTTCACGCTCGAAGATGCGCTCTCGCTGGTGGCGCGGCGTGGCGCATTGGTGCAGGCGCAGCCGGGCGGGGGGATGCTCGCGATTCGCCTCCCCGAGAACGAAGTCCTGCCGCTATTAAATCCGCAACTGGCGATCGCCGCGATCAACTCCCCCAATCTGTGCGTGGTTTCAGGGCCGCATCATGCCATTGAGGGGTTGCAGAAAGAGCTGGAGTCGCGTGGAGTCGCGGCGCGCTCTTTGCACACTTCCCATGCCTTCCATTCCCCCATGATGGAACCGGTGCTTGCACCCTTCACCGAGCTGCTTCGCCGGGTGGAGCTTGGCGAACCGCGGATTCCCTATGTGTCCAATGTAACGGCTCGCTGGATCACCGCTGCGGAGGCCAAGTCGCCCGAATACTGGGCCGGCCACGTTCGAGATACGGTGCGGTTTGCCGATGGCGTCGCCGAATTGATGAAAGACACGACAAACATCCTGCTGGAGGTTGGCCCCGGCCAGACGTTAAGCACGCTGGCGCGGCAGCATCCGGCCAGGCCAGCCGAACAGACAATACTCGCGTCCTTGCCGCTGACTGGCGTTCAGGAACCTCGCGGCATGCTGGAGACGTTGGGTCGGCTGTGGATGACCGGTGTCGCCGTGGATTGGCATGGGTTTTATGCGAACGAGCGCCGCCGCCGGGTGGTGCTCCCCACGTATCCTTTCGAGCGCAAGCGCTACTGGCCGGAATCGGCTCCCGTATCAGCACAAATTCCGTCGCCGGTCGCAGCGACGGTGACAACCGTTAGCGGAGGGAGCCCTGCGCAGATAACGGCGCCCTCCGAACTTCAGCCGGTCCAAACCAGCGACGTCACACCCGCGCCCCCAGCCCTTCCTCGCAAAGACCGCCTGCTCGTGGCCGCTCGCTCGTTGTTGCAGGACCTCTCCGGCTACGATCTCTCCGCTGTGGACCCGTCCACCACCCTTCTTGAACTGGGTTTGGATTCCCTGTTGCTGACGCAGGCTGCGCAGTTATTTCAGCGCAAGTTTGGCGTCCCGATCACCTTCCGCCAGTTGATGGAGGAGTTGGGCTCGCTCGATGAAATCGTTTCCCATCTGGATGCAACAATGCCGCCGGAGGCCTTCGCTGCCGCACCGGCTGCACCGCCCGCCGTCCAGACGGCGGCGCCTGCAGTGGGAAGTCCTGCCAGTTCCATTCTCGAGCAACTCTTGCAGCAGCAACAGCAGCTCACGAACCAGCTGCTTCAACTGATGGGGCGCCAACCCGCCGCCGCTTCGACCCCTTCGATCCCTGCGCTGCCCCCGGCTCCGGCGGCCTCAAGACCGGACGACAAACCGCATGGGCCGTTCAAGCCGATTCAACGGGGGGCAGGGATGGCCTTATCTCCTACCCAAGGCACTGCCCTTGATGCACTGATGGCTCGCTACACGCGGCGCACGGCCAAATCTAAAGAACTCGCTACAGAAAACCGAACATTTCTGGCCGATCCGCGTTCCGTCGCGGGATTCAAGCAACTTTGGAAGGAGATGGTGTATCCGATCGTCACGACACGATCGGACGGATCGAAGGTCTGGGATGTTGATGGCAACGAGTATGTGGACTTTGTGATGGGATTTGGTGCAAGTATGTTTGGACACCGGCCGCCCTTCGTCGTGAAGGCGGTCCACGAACAACTGGATCGCGGCTTCGAAATCGGTCCAATCCCGGCGCTTGCCGGCGAAGTCGCGGCCCTCATTAGGGAATTTACGGGCATGCCGCGTGTCGCTTTCACCAACACCGGATCGGAATCGGTGCTGGCAGCGACTCGCCTCGCCCGGACTGTGACCGGGCGGGACAAGATTGCCGTCTTTGCTGGCTCCTATCATGGCATTTTCGACGAAGTGCTGTTCCGTCCGGTCACGGTGAACGGCGAGACACGGACCGCGCCGATCGCCCCCGGGATCCCCGACAGTGCAGTGGGTCAGGCGATCGTGCTCGATTACGGCAATCCGCAGTCGCTCGAGATCCTCCGGGCACGCGGATCAGAGATCGCCGCCGTGTTGGTGGAACCGGTCCAGAGCCGAAGGATGGATCTACAACCCAAGGAGTTTATGCATGAACTCCGGCGAATCACCGAGCAAACAGGCTCGGCATTGATCTTCGACGAGGTGGTGACCGGTTTTCGACTGCACCCGGGCGGAGCACAGGCGTATTTCGGTGTGCGCGCGGACCTCGCGACGTACGGAAAGGTGATCGGTGGCGGGCTGCCGATCGGTGTGGTCGCGGGAGACCCGAAATTCATGGATGCCCTGGACGGCGGGCAGTGGCAATATGGCGATACGTCGTTCCCGGAGGTGGGCGTCACTTTCTTTGCGGGTACATTTGTGCGTCATCCGCTGGCCCTGGCTGCTGCCAAGGCTGTACTCACTCACCTGAAGGAGAAGGGGCCGGAACTCCAAAGACGCTTAAACGAACGAACGGACCAGTTGGTTCATGCGCTTAAAGCGCACGTAGAAGAATTGGGGCTACCCATCCAAATGCCGCATTTCGCCTCAATGTTCTACTTGAACTTTGCACCCGAATTGAAATATGCAGGATTGTTCTACTACTTCCTGAGGGAGAAGGGGGTTCACGCCTGGGACAACCGGGCATTTATCCTTACGACAGCGCACAGTGAGGAGGATCTGGATTTCTTTTTGAAGGCATTTAAGGGGAGCCTGGCTGAAATGCAGGCGGGAGGCTTTCTGCCTGAGGCCGACACTGGCTCCCTTCGCGTGGAGGCATCGACCTCTCACCCGGTCAAAGAGCATCAAGGCCACCCCGCCTCCGCGGCTGCTTCAGCAGAAGTTGTCACTTTGCCGCTGACGGAAGGCCAGAGTGAAATCTTGTTGGCTGTGCAGATGAATCCTGATGCCTCCTGTGTCTTCAATGAAGCCTTTACTCTGCGCATGCGCGGCCCACTCAAGCTGACCGCCCTGAGCGAAACGGTCCAGGAGGTCGTCAATCGCCATGAAGCCCTCCGCACAACGTTTTCTCCGGACGGAGAATTCCAGCGGATCGCCCCATCCCTTCGGATTGAGATCCCTGTGCTTGATTATTCTGACCTACAAGGGGAGGTCCGCGACAAGAACCTGGAAACCCTGGCCGCTGCCGAGACCGGAAAGCCTTTTGAGCTCTTCAAGGGACCCTTGTTCAGAGCTCAGATCGTCAAGTTGGAAAAGGAGGACCACGTCCTCATCCTGGGAGCTCACCATATCATCTGTGACGGGTGGTCGTGGGGGATCCTGGTCTCGGAGCTGAGTTCGCTTTATTCATCAAAATCTCAAGGGGTCTCGCCGCGACTTTCCCCACCCATGAAGTTCAGCGATTTTGCGCGCTGGCAGGCGAAGCAGCAGGAGACCCCCGAATTTCAAGACGCTGAACGCTACTGGGTCCAACAGTACTCCTCTCCGGTCCCGCCGCTGGATCTGCCGGGCGATCACATTCGCCCCGCGGTGAAATCCTTTCGAGGCGGCAGTGAGCGCTGGCATTTTCCAGTTCCCCTTTACAAGGAGATTCGGAGGATGGGGGCCCAGCAGAAGTGCACTATGTTCGCCACACTGCTTGCTGCCTTCTCGGTATGGTTGCATCGCCTGGGAGGAGAAGATGACTTCGTAGTGGGAATTCCTACCGCTGGACAAACTCTGGTCGAAAACCAGAGCCTGGTCGGGCACTGTGTCAACTTCCTGCCCCTGAGGATAGGATTGTCAGAAACGGCGAGTTTCGTCGATCTCTTGGCTTCGGTGAAACGAATCGTCTTGGATGCCTACGACCATCAAAACT
>JBAVHJ010000689.1:0-2916 GCA_049685715.1 Terriglobia bacterium
GGGCAACTGCGTTGTACGAGGAAAACCATTGCGCGAGCGGCCTTAACAGCTGTGGGCGCGTTTGTGCGGACGCTGGCTACTCGCCTTTCGAGAAGAACTGTTGCAGACTTGAGAGTACCGAAATCAGGGGGTGGGCGGCTCATGCGGCCAAGCTGGTTCCTTCGGTTCGGGACAGGTCAAGCCGGTCGCGGATGAATTTCACGAGGATTGAGGTTTTGGCGGCAGTTGCGAGAAAGTCCGTGAGGGTATTGCGGAGGGCGACGGCGACGACCTGTTCGGAGGGGGCCAGTCCCGGGCGGATGGTGCGGATCCAGGAGCCGAAGGATCGCCAGACCAGCCTGGGTTGCGTGGCGGAGAGGATCTGAAGCAGCCCCTGGGCGATGAGTCCGAGTTGGATGTGGCGGTGGTAGGCTGCGATCTTTCGGCGGACGGCGTTGCGGTAGTCATCCGATTTGTGGTGCAGGTACTGGTTGCCGCTGACGCGCCGAATGGGCGTCATGGCCGCCATCCAGAAGTGATAGGCATAGGCGCCGATGACGTGGATGGCCTGCTTGAAGGAGACTTCGACCTTGAAACGCAGGCCATAGATGCGGATGATGTCCAAAGCGGGGAGGGTCAGGTCCGTGCACATCAGCAGGATGGCACCGCGCTGAGGATGGAGCACCACGACGAAGCGGACGAGAATACCGACGGGGCGCCACAACAGGTCGGCGGAGCGGAAGCGTAGGGTCACACCCTGTTCGCCATAGACGGGGCTGGGCGCCTCCTGGAGCTGGCCGACATCTTTCAGCAGAGTCGCGATCTTGAGCTTCTTGCCGTACTTGGCGGGTCTACCCTTACGCGGCAGCCGATGTGGCGACGGGGGTGTGGCCGGGAAGAAAGCTACGCTGTTGCATCTGACGCGCGTGACCAAGTGGGCTCCATGGGCCAGCAGCCCGCGCACTACTTTGCCGCTGGCATAGTAGGCGTCGGCCACGAAGTAGAACGGCTGATTCAGCCCCAGTGAGCCGAGCAGCAGAATCATCTTGTCGAGCAGGGTTCGATGGTCGCGGTTGGAAAACACCGTGCCTTCGTGGATGCGACAGGCCAAAGGCAAGGCAAAAACGCTGGACAGGGCTTGGGTGAGCACAGCGACCGCCTGGCAGGAGTGGCCGAAGATGTACTCGGCCTTGTTATTGGACTCGGATTCTTGATGGAGTTTCTTGACTCCAGGCATCTTGCGGCCGGCCTTGGCAACCCTGATTCCGTCGCCAACCAGAACCGGCCTGCCGTCGACGCGCAGGATGCCGGGGTCGAGCCGGAAGAGCAGAGCGCACCAGGCGCGGGTGAGCTTGTCTAGATCCAGGGCCGGGCTGTGGAAGAAGTCCAGGAGGCGGTCGTAACAGGCCGGCTCCAGGCCCAGGGCGCGGACGATGCTGGTGACGCCCAACAGATCCTTGCGAACGGTCATTCCCGCCAGACAGAGGGACATCCAGAGGAAGGTCCGGGTGCGGGCGCAGGCGGGCTGCAAATCGCACACCAGATTCCACCAATGGTTCCAGAGCATGAAGCGGCCTCCTTGCCGGTCGGCTCGAACTTCGGGTTGTCGGTGTCGATAATTGACTGGGCATAGTATAGCATATATATGCTATACTAATGACGCAAAGAGAGGACTCATGAGCCAGAAACGGATTCAGCAGATCGAGCAGAGGATTGATCGGATCAAGAGGGCGCTACTGGAGACCGGCCCGATGCGCCCGGGCTCGCTCACCCGCCAGTACAAGCACCCCAAAAACCAAACCGGGGCCTACTGGCAGATCAGCTATACCCGTCAGATGAAGAGCCGCACGGAGTACGTTCGCCAGGAATGCGTAAAGGAGCTTCGCCGCCGGATCGCAACCCACAAGCGGTTCAAACGCCTAGTATATCGTTTCAGTAAAACATAATCATAGGTGTTTGTTTCCTGGTATGCTGGTGGCATGCCACGGAGATCCACGCGTCCAAAGCTCGTTTTGACGAGTGACGAAAAGGAGGGACTGGATGAGTTGCGCCGTAGGGCGCGCACTGGCGCCGTCCGCGACGTGCAGCGGGCGCAGATCCTGTTGCGCTATCACGCTGGCGAAACGGTAAGCCAGATCGCGCGCGCCCTGAAGATAACGCGAAAGAGCGTGCTCAAGTGGGTTGATAAGGCGCTTCAGATGGGCGTAAAGGCGGGGATGAAAGACACTCCGCACAAGCCGCGGGAGGCTGTGATCACAGACGATGCCAAGGCATGGGTTGTGCATCTGGCGTGTTCGAAGCCTAAAGATCTAGGTTATGCCGCGGAGCTATGGACACGATCCGCGCTGGCCCGGCATGTGCGCAGGGAGGCGGCAGCAGCGGGTTTTCCAGCGCTGGCCAGGGCAGGTAAGGCGACCGTCCAGCGAATTCTCAAGGCGCAGGAACTGCAGCCTCACAAAGTCAGATACTACCTGGAGCGCCGCGATCCCGAATTCGAGCGGAAGATGCGGGAAGTGCTGCTGGTCTATCGCGAAGTGTCACTGCAAAACGAAGTTGCCGGCACGGGCAGTGGGCAACCGGATGTGATCACGGTGTCGGTGGATGAGAAGCCCGGGGTCTTCGGCGCTCGCCAAAAATGACCCACCCGTGCTTTCCAAAAGTGACCCAGACATGCTGATCTGACGCCAACATAACGCGTGATGACCACGATGGATCATCACGATGCCAGAGGCCCGGAAGAAACCATGCAGAGTTTGCCGCCGGTGGTTCCGGCCGGATCCGCGACTGGGTGGCCGGCAACGGGCCTGCGGCCAACCGGAATGCCAGACCGCCCGCCGGCAGAAGACGCAAGCGAGTTGGCGTAACCGGAACCCAGGGTATGCCATCGCCTGGAGGATAGACCAGCGCTCGGCCCGTGTCCAACCGCCAGAGCCACTC
>JBAVHJ010000690.1:0-4489 GCA_049685715.1 Terriglobia bacterium
GGACGTAACGTTGGTTTTTACGGAAGGCGATTTGATCCTCAACATCTGATCCTAAGAGTTCGTCACCTAGCAGCGCGGCAGATTCCTGAGGGGATGTCGCGGGATCCAGATCCACCATTCCACCCCAGAGCTCGGAGTGCTCTAACGCGATCGATCGGCCAAAACCCCATAGTGTGGCTGAGGCCAAAGTTGTCAGGGATCCCCTCTCACCCGCAGCCTGAGTTCCTTGTGTTATCAGCCATAATCGAGGTAACCGCTCCATTTTTAATCTGCTCAATTCCTGAACCAGATGCATGATGCTCGCACAACCCTGGGCTTGGGCTTTTTCCAAAGAAGCCAGCGTGGTCTTCTCAACCGGTGGAGCATCCACGCTCCACAGATGTATAATTCCAGAACAGGAGGACCCATCAGTACCAAGCGTCGCTTCCAAAAGATCTCTGAGATCTTGAGATTCACCGGGGCGGACGCAGAACTTCATGTAATCCAGTCGCTCATATTTCTCCCCTGGGAACACCATGACGCATTTTCTTTGGCGTGACCCAAGGAAATTGACCAAGGCCTCTCCTACTGCCTTTGTATCAGCAAACACCAACCAGGTTCCCGCACTGTCATCGACAGTGAGATTCACCGGCTGCTGCCTCTTCTGCAGGGGTTTTGGCTCCCACCGGGGTTCATAGAACCACTTCTCAAAGGAGGGAACTTGGTCACCATGATCGAGGTACCACAAACGGATTCCCATGACCTCGGCCAGCAACTGACCCGTTTCGTCGAACAGGCGGACATCTCCCCTGAGAATGTTCGATTTCTGGTCCACGCTGTCACGCAATCGTGCGTGCGCCCAAAAATGGACTCCTTCAGGCTTCCGGTAGTATCGAACCTCATCAATACCACCCCCGACAAATGCCCCTCCTCTGTCATCCCTGTTCTTTTCAAGGGGCATGGCAGCGACGAGAACATGACCGCAGGCATCCGCCAAGGCCGGATGGAAGTGGTAAAGATGAACCTCGGACCGTAGCGACTGGGGAACCAGGACTCTGCTCAGGGCCTCCCCATGCCCTCGCCATAAATAATCGATTCCCTGAAATCTTGGTCCCCACTGATTCCCTTTTTCGTTGAGCGACCGGTAGAAGGCCGTCCCCGCTAGTTCCTGAGGGCAGCGGTTGCGAATCGCTTCGAGGTCTAATGGTTGCCTGTCGGTGGATGTGAGTATACTGGGCCCATAAGAAATCTTCCCGGAGGCATTCAAGGTCCAGCCGGGGGCGAGCTTGTCCGATGTATTCCCTAAGCGAGGACGGCTGAACACCCGGAAGGTGGCTTCGGCAGGATTAGATCTCGTCAGGATGACCTGGACTGTCGAGACTTGACCCTCGGACAAGACAAGCACAGCTTCGTTCTTGATTTCGGAAAGGATGAGACAGCTCGGTCCAAAAGCATCTGCTATTGCAGCCACCCCCATCTCTACGAATGCTGCAGCAGGTACAACCACCTCACCCTCGACGCGGTGATCCGCCAGGAAGGGGATCGCCTTTGTACTTATTTCATTCTCCCAAACGTAGGTGTCAGAATCGTGGGCCAAGTGGAGCCGAAATCCCAGCAGAGGATTTTGTTTGATCCCTTGCTGAGCAATCCTTGCGGCGTAAGTGGGAGGTTCTGATTTAGACTGTTGGATCCAGTATCTCTCTCGTTGAAAGGGATAAGTCGGCAGTGAGATCCGGTGGCGTGGATAGGCACGGTCAAATCCGGTCCAGCTTACTTTCGCGCCGTGAACATAGAGAATCGCTAAGCTTTCGAGCATTTGTTGCCAATCGTCCCGGCCCTCTTTAAGCGAAGCGAGCCAGACCGACTCGCCTATCGGCACGCACTGGCTGCCCATGCTGACCAGGATGGGAGAGGGGCCGATTTCCAAAAACACCCGGTAACCCTGCTCATACACCGCCCGCATGGCCTCCGAAAAACGCACCGTGTGGCGGAGGTTGTAGCGCCAATAGGCGGCATTCAACAAATTCCGTTCGCCGACCATCTCCAACCGCATGCTCGAGAAGAGGGCCATCTGGGGGGGGCGGAAGGCCGCGCGTGCGGCCGCGTGTTCAAACTCTTCCAGAACCGGCTCCACCAGCGGGGAGTGGAATGAATTGGAGACCTTCAAGGGTTTGGTTTTGATGCCCTCGGCCTCGAGGGTGTGCAGGATCTCCTGCATGGCCGTGCGCTCCCCGGAAATGACCGTACTTTCCGGTCCGTTGACCGCCGCAATGGCCACCCGGTCCCGATAGGGGGCCAGGGCCGCGGCCACCCGCTCTTCGCCTGCCAGCAGCGAGGCCATCATCCCGGTGGCCGGAAGACTCTGCATCAACCGCCCCCGCTCCCGCATGATCATCAAACCATCTTCCAGACTCATTGAACCGGCGACCGTGGCCGCCACAATCTCGCCGACGCTGTGGCCCATCACCATCCCCGGTTCTACCCCCCAGGATCGCCACAACTGGGCCAGCCCGTACTGGACCGCGAACATCGCGACGTGCGTGTATGCAGTTTCATCGAGCGGGGTGATCTCGCCCGGTTGCGGGTACAACACCGACCGCAAGGACTTGGGCAGATGCGGCCGCAGCAACTCATCGCAGCGATCCACGATCTGCCGGAACGCAGGCTCGCTCTCGTCGAGTGCCCGCCCCATATTCACGTATTGTCCCCCCTGGCCGGTGAACAGAAATGCAACCTTGGGTGGCAGAATTCCTTTAACTTCACCCGATGATACACAAACAGATTCGTTGCCAGCGCCAAAGTCGAGGAGTCTGGCGCGCAGCTCCTCCAAGGATGAGTTCACGATTGCCAACCGATGTTTGAAATGCGCCCTGCCAGTGTTGGCAGTGTAGCAAACATCAGAAACTGGTGTCGCGGGCTGAGTCGCGAGGTAATCTTCATACCGAGCGGACAGTTGTTTCAATGCAGCGGGGTTTTTTGCGGATAGACAAAGCACATGGGTCGGCCGAGAGTCACCTGCAGATAATGGAGCACGGCTTGGGGCTTCTTCTAGAATCACGTGTGCATTTGTCCCACTCAGGCCAAAGGAGCTTACTCCAGCGATGCGGGTACCACTCGCAGAGGTCCAAGGAATGGCCTTTGTTGGAACGAGGATAGGGAACTCATTCACATTAATCTCAGGGTTCAAATGCTTGAAGTGCAAGTTCGGAGGAATCTCGTTGTGTTGTAGTGCCAGGACCGCCTTAATCAGGCCGGCGATCCCAGCTGCTGCTTCCAGATGTCCCACATTCGTTTTCACCGAACCAATCACAAGAGGCTGATCTTTTCTGCGACCCATGCCCAGAACAGCTCCCAAGGCGTTTGCCTCGATCGGATCTCCCAAAGAAGTGCCGGTTCCGTGAGTCTCGACAAAACTCACTTGTGCGGGTTCTTTTCTTGCATTAGCCAAAGCTTCACGAATTAACGCTTGCTGAGCAACTCCATTAGGAACCGTCAAGCCGCTGCTGCGACCATCCTGGTTTACAGCGGATCCGGCAATGAGCGCAAGGATATTGTCGCCATCACTCACGGCGTCTGCCAGGCGCTTAAGAACGACCACGCCGCAACCTTCTCCCCGCACCAATCCATCAGCCGCCGCATCAAATGCCTTACAAAAACCATCAGCCGCCAGCGCCTATATTTTGCAGAGGTAAATGAAAAGATCTGGGGACAGCATCAAATTAACGCCGCCCGCCAGTGCCAAATTACTTTCCCTCGTGCGCAAGCTCTGGCATGCCTGATGAACTGCCACCAGCGATGACGAGCATGCCGTATCAATAATCATGCTTGGACCCTGCAGCCCAAGAAAATAAGAAAGGCGACCGGCAGCAAAGCACAAACCTCCGCCACTTCCTGTATAAGCGTCGATTCTCGTCGGATCGCTATTCTTTGTTTGGAGCAGAAAGTAATCGCTGCTTCCGATCCCGATGAAGACAGCCGTCCGACTATCCAAAAGCTCCGCTGGTGATTGCCCTGCACGCTCTAATGCCTCCCAACCTACCTCCAGAACCAGTCGTTGCTGAGGATCTAAGCTCAATGCCTCACGAGGAGAAATTCCGAAGAATTGGGAGTCAAACTTGTCGACCTGATCCAGAAAACCGCCAAAGCGTGTGTATATCTTTCCTGGTGCTTCTGGGTCGGGGTCAAAATAACCACTGACATCCCATCGGTCTGCAGGAACTTCCCTGACAGCATTGCCCCCATTCCTCAACAGTTGCCAGAATGCTTCTGGAGTATCTGCTCCTCCCGGAAACCGGCACCCCATCCCGATTACCGCGATCGGTTCTGTTTTAGACCGCTCTGCTTCATTAAGTCGGCCCTGCATTTCCTCGAGAGCATTGAGCGCCTGATTCAACACCAGACGTCGGTCCGCATTGTCCGGTTGGATCTCCATCTTCAAGTCTCCGCTATCGAATTTGCTTTTATTTCTCCGCCAAAAGGGCGGTCAACTCTTCCTCCGAGAGATTTTCTC
>JBAVHJ010000691.1:0-4075 GCA_049685715.1 Terriglobia bacterium
GGGCAACTCTTGTTTGCAACCCGGAATGTGTTAAGCCGGTTCGATCCGAATCGCCCGATTGAAGAGTACGATTACCAGCATTTCGGATACTTCCTGCTCATGGACGACGGCTGGGCTGCCGAAACGCGAAGGGTTTTCCCGAATATCAAACCAGGCAGCATCACGTCACGCCTCGAAACTCCAACGGCTGCGGGCCAGCAAGCCCCTGGAGCGCCGGCCATCAGTGTGGCACCACCCAAGTTCACCACACTGACCTTCGCTGACCCCGTCGACGGGAACTGCGACGATCGCGTGCTTGCGGAGATACGTGAGGACATGAGGCAGCATGAAACCATCCTCGACACTCTCAAGGCGTATTCCGACCAGCTCATGAAGAGTTTCGACAACCGGTCGCCTTATTTTTTGAAGCTCGGAGAGCTGTTCAATCGCGGCATCGGCCCGGACGAGGTGGAGGGGTATTACCGGGGAGCCCTCCTCTCCTTCCACACGGAGGGGTACTACAAATTCTTCAACGTCAATACCCTGGATGTGAGCTGGCTGCTGGGCCGCCACTTCACTCCCTGGACGGGAAAAACGTTTGACCCGATCAGCACGGAGCGCCTGAAAGACCTCACCGACGGCTTTGAACAGGGGTCGGTGCCCACCTTCTGGGGCACCAACACGATGTCCTTCAAGACCACAAAGCAAAGGTTTATCCGGGACATGATGAAACTGGCGAGGATCTGGATGGAAGAGGTTCCCGCAGAAGAAGCAAACCAGTTCGGCTACGACTACAAGTCCTTTTTCTTTATCGCCCGAAAGGGACCTTCCGCCAACGAGGACAATCACGGAAAGCAGGTGTTCCTGTTCAATTACCGGTGGCCGAAGCTGCGGACCTTCCCGCCCGACAATTTCTGCATTGACGAGCTGGTGAAGATCGCCGACGGCCTGTATTTAGGTCAGCTCAACTACGCCACGGAAATCCTCAAGAAATTTGATCCGCAGGTGGATGCCTATGCCTACAAGTATCGGGTGTTCGGATATTTTCTTCTGATGGATGAAGAGTGGCAGCGACGCAGGCTGGCCATCGGGCTGGATCCGTATGATGTTTAGAGCGCGCCGTGCCGCGGCATGACGCCTCGTGCCCTTCTCGGTCCGAGGGTTCGAGCAACAGCCCGCTGAAGCGGGCTTGGGTGCGCACAGCCCGCTGGTTTACCGGCGGGAAAACCCACGCCCTATAGGTTTTTCACCCCGATGAATCGATGTGCGACTTCCAGCTCGCCTTCTCCCGCAGCTGAAGCGGCGGGCTGTCTGAAGACAAGTCCCCTAAAAGGGGACTATCGTGTCCCGACCGTGACTCTCAATTTCCAGATTTGCTGGAACTAGAATCAAACAGGGCTAATCTACATAAGTTCGACCTTTTGCGATGAGGGTCAAGACCAACATGAATGAGGAATGGAAAGCACCCCTTGAAGGATTTCTTGCCAGTTAAAACGGAATTTTTGTTGATCGGCTACTCACTCAGCGCGTCGCGTGAGGCGGCTTAGGTCTGTATCGAAGGTAAACACGTGGTCTCCTCCAGAGGAGGCCTTGGCGAATAGGATGCAATCCACAATATCCATGCCTCTTCCCGAGAACAGGACCAACGCACTGATCAAATCCTGCTGGTCGTCGTTCGCGATCCCCTTATAATGCAGGAGATCGATGAGACTCCCGGCGGCCCGATCTCTCGGGACCTTGTATATCTTTGTCAGGACGTAGATGCACTCGGCCACGACGCTTTCGAGGATAACGGCCCTCGTGTTTCCCTGCTTCACTTGATCAAAGAATTCCTTCGCCTTTGCATACCAGGCGGGGTGATCGGCGACCAGGTACCGTATGATGGTGTTGGTGTCAGGAAGACTTCTTTCCGGTTTTTTCACGGACCGCGACCTCCCACGCCTTCTGTTTCCTCTGCTTCATGGAGGCGTCCCTCTTGACGTTCCCTGCAAATTCTCTCAGCGAAGCTGCCGCGTCCCGCACCGGCTTCAGCATCACGAGATTGCCCTCCACCTCGAAGTATACGGAGCTGGCTTTCAGCTTCTCCCGAATTGCCTTTGGAATCGTGACTTGCCCTTTCCGGGTGATCTTGACCGCTGCCGTCGTCATCTGTCTTCACCTTATTTTCACAATATTCATTACTTATTGAAAATGTAATACTATCTGGAAATGTTGTCAACATTCCGAGTTTACCGGCAGTGGATGTTTTCTGACGCATGCGGCGAGGACTTTCATATATTGGGAGGCGCGGTGGACCGAAACCTCCGTAGTGCTTGAGGTAACTTCCAGCCGCTGTACCTCTTTGTCCGGAAGAATAAGTTCGGGCCAACTCTAAATCTCCCGTTCTTGAGAGTTCACACCTGACCCGGCCTTCCTGAAGTGGACTCAGACTTCGGAAGTCGGAAATTCCCAGCGGAAAACTCTGTTGTGGAAGATTGTTGTTCGGAAACAGCGTTCGCGCAGTCCGGGCGAACCGGCAGGGCGTTGGCTTTGGTTGACACAAAGCAGAAAAGAGCATACCGCCCGGCCTTCGGGAGAGGCGTCGAGGTACATCCGAGACTCAGGAGAGAGATTCATGTTCAAACATGCCGTCGTTCAACCGCCCGCTGCCAACTTCGCCGCGGGACTGACGACCAGTGACCTGGGAGCACCTAGTTACGCAAAGGCTCTGGAACAGCACCAAAGATACTGCGAGGCATTGCAGCACTGTGGCCTCGCCCTGACGAACTTAGAGGCTGATCCGCGCTACCCCGACTCCACGTTTGTGGAAGATACGGCCATTCTGACCGACCGATTCGCGGTCCTTACTCGCCCCGGCGCGGTCAGCCGGAAAGGAGAAGTGGCGATCATCAAAGACACGCTTGCCCGGTTTTACCCAAAGTTACACGCAATCACATCGCCCGGCAAAATGGACGGCGGAGATATCTGCGAATCGGACGATCACTTCTTTATTGGCATCTCACAGCGGACGAACGAAGAGGGAGCGCGGCAACTGGCTGGAATTTTAGCGCAGGAGGGATATACATCGACTTGCATCGACATTCGGGGGATCAAGGGCATTCTTCATCTTAAAAGCGGCCTCTCCCACCTCGGCGATAATCGGTTGGTCTTAATTGACGCACTGGCAGATCAGGCGGGCTTTGAGGGATACGACATCCTCCACGTCGACCCTGCCGAGAACTATGCGGCCAATTGTGTGCGAGTCAACGACCATGTACTGCTGGCGGCGGGTTACCCAGTGTTAGAAACCCGTATGAGGAAGCTTGGTTATTCTGTGATCACCCTGGAGATGTCGGAATTCCAAAAGATGGATGGTGGGTTGAGTTGTCTATCGCTCCGGTTCTAAAATCACTCGCAGCCGACCTTGTCACTTCTCCGCTCGGTGAGCACCGTTGTTCTCCAACGACCGTTCAACTGCCCAATCCGCTCCCGGCGGCCAACGACTCGAAATCCACACCTCTCTTGAAGCCGGAGACTGGCGATGTTTTCTTCAAAGGTGGATCCTTGAAGCGTCCAGATTCCCTCTCTCTCCGAATCCTTGATGATCCTATCGAGGAGTGCCCTGCCAACCCCCTGCCCACGCGCCTCGCGCGCGACGTACACACTAACCTCGGCAACGCCACGATAGCACCTTCGCCTCGACACAGCAGATAGCGCTGCCCATCCCAGCACCTTTTTTTCGTATCGGGCGACGAGCCGGCAGGTTGGGAGATGTGTTTCATCCCATTCCTGCTGACTCGGAACAGTTGTCTCAAAGGTCGCGTTTTCGTCCTCGATCCCCTCTTGATATATTGCCGCGACCTGCGGCCAGTCTGCGAGCGTCATTAACCCAATCGAAAATTCCATCTCGGCTGGAGTACCTCCGGCGATTCCTAATGAATGGGATAGCGTAAATGTGGCGGCCGCAGCAGAGCATGACGGTGGCTACTTGAGGCATTCCAATAATGAATCTTATTGTAAGCGATGGTTGGCGAACCGCTCTCTCATACCGCATCTTCATCGCCGGTAATCGAGACGGACACACCATCGCAGGCATGGGGTTCGCCTTGGCGAACCC
>JBAVHJ010000692.1:0-8442 GCA_049685715.1 Terriglobia bacterium
CCTTCCAACAACGACGCCCCGTCTCGCTGCGCCCCCCGTCGGCGATGGCAGTGCGGGTACTCAAAAACTAGGTGACTGCGGAGTGTGTGGGGAGATTTTTCAAACGTTCCACCACGTCGGCGATAATCCAGTCCGGTGTCGAAGCGCCGGTGGTGATGCCAACACTCTGAACATCGAAAAAATCGATGTCCTCGATTTCCTGTACTTCTTCAATATGATAAGTCCGCGGTTGGATCGCCTTGCAGATCTCAACGAGCTTATTGGTATTGGCGCTGTTCCGTCCTCCCACAATGATCATGACATCCGCCTGCCTGGCCAGATCGGCGGCAGACCGCTGCCGTACAAAGGTATCGTCGCAAATCGTGTTAAAGATCCGAATCTCATTCGCCTTTTCCGAGAGCTTGGAGAGGATCGTATTGAACTTGCCGACGTTGAACGTGGTCTGCGCGATCACCCCCAACTTCGGATAGAACTTTAACTGGTCCGCCTCCTCGACCGTCTTAATGACCGTGTAGTTGTCGTCGACAAAACCGACCACCCCCTTGATCTCAGGGTGGTTCTGATCACCCACGATCAGGACGTGATAACCTTCCTTACTGAGCTGGGAAGCGTAACTTTGCGACTTGGTGACATAAGGGCAGGTCGCATCAATGACATGGTCCACGCGCTGTCTCAGCTCCTCCATCCGCTGGGGGGCAAGCCCATGAGTCCGGACGATGACCGTCCCGCTTTCGATATCTTTCACCTCGTCAGCCACGGCCACCCCTTTCTCCTTCAGGCGGTCAATCACCTGGGGATTGTGGATCAGAGGTCCAAAGGTGTACACCCTTGTCCCTTCGCCGCAGCCCTGAGCTACCACGCGCTCTGTCATCTTCATGGCGCGCTTCACCCCAAAACAAAAGCCGGCTTCCGCAGCAATCAGAATCTTCACAGCGATGGACGGTTCTCCTTCCCGATTTACAGCAGCAAACTATACTCAAGGGACCGAGGGGAAGTCAACATCTATTTGATTTCATAAGCGCTTAATAGAATTTTCATGCGCTAATTACAACTACCCATGGGAGATTGCAGCCCAGGAGAACAATGACAATGTTTGAAAGAACAACCTCACCTACCCTGGAGTCAGATGGAGACATTACCAGGGTGGCAACAGATGGGGAATCAGGATTAAGTACTTCAAAGAAAAGAGGGAATTGGTCGAACAAGGGTGAAATCCTGGAAGGCCGGCAAAAATTTATTGGTGGCTGGTCTAATGCAGGCTGCTCAGGTAACGACCCGGGACTGAATTGAAAAGAGAAACCCAAAAAGGGTCTAGTTCATCCTGACCTTCATTTATGCCTCGCGCATTTCGGGGATGGTGTTCTTCATTCGCCGCCGCAGAAGGAACATCGCCTTGTGCCGTAACTGTGAAACACGCGATTCGTTGACATGCAGCACTTTGCCAATCTCTTTCATGGAAAGCTCTTCGTAATAATACAAGGTCACCACCAGTCGTTCTTTTCTGGGCAAGCTGCTGATGAGGCCGCCCAACAACCGGCGCCACTCGGAGCGTTCACAGATTAAATGCGGGTCGGTGTTTTCTCCAGCAGGAACAAACTCGAGGAGATCCCTGGCCTCTCCACCCTCCGTCTCATTGTTAACGACCGGCTGAAAATGGCCGAAAGTCAATCCCTTGACCTCGTCCAGCATTCGTTGATATCCGTCCAGCTTCAAACCCAAGGCACGGGCTACTTCCCGATCCTCAACCTCGCGACCTAACTTCTTTGTAAGTTCTCCGGTGGTACGTTCCAGCAGTCGTTCCTTTTGCCGCAGAGAACGAGGGGCCCAATCCAATCGACGGAGACTGTCCAAGATCGCTCCCCTAATCCTCAGCTCTGCATAGGTCTTAAACTGGACATTGTGGGAGGAATCGAATTTTGATGCCGCGTCTAAAAGTCCTAGAACTCCTGTGTTGACCAAATCGTTGGAATCAATCCATTTGGGTAGACGCATGGCAATTCGGTATACAATGAACCGAATGAGGGGAAGATGAGTAAGAACCAGCTGTTCCCTTTGCTTCCGAGACTTGGAAAGCTGAGGTGTTCTGCCTGAGGGCATACCGATATTATTATGACTGAATGTCATATTTCTGACGCCATTGCGTCCATTTTTTGACGTTCGCGTTTCTCTGCGATTGGTAACCATCTAATTAACCTCTCTTGAATCAGTCCGTTACTAAAATTTAACAGCTTGTTTTGCGCTAGCCAACGTGATCAACAGAGGTAACAAGAGCAGAGTTGCTTCCAAAAGAGCGATATCCTATAGGACAAAATTTCCCTGAGCAAAAAACAGAGAAGAAAATGGTCAATTTGTATTCTGTGATTTGAAGAACCCTAGCTGGAGAAATTTGGATTGAACCTTTTCGGACAAAAAATTCTCTGCTGTCCGCGGGCGGGGTTTCATGGAGCGGGTAAGATAGCTCCCCATATTGCATCGAGGGGCGCTCAGCCTGAAATAACGGAGTTTGGGAGTGAACCCACCAGGAGATGAGAACTGAGTTCGGGTTATGGAATGAGGGGAGAACCCGCTTCAGAGTCTTTCAAAGCATGTTTTCAACAACCGCGTTGGATCCATCCAAAGCGCTTCGAACCATTTTTGAGATGTCAGCCAGGCGATATGGCTTTTGCAGAAAACCGCACTGATAGTGTTGAAGGAGGTCCTGCACATTCTCGGAGGGGCAATGACCGCTGGTGAGGAGGACCTTCAGGTGGGGTTTGATTTCGCGCATCCGGGTCAGGGTGTCATGACCACTGAGCCGGGGCATCTGGATGTCGAGGATCACGAGGTCATACTCTTCCCGCTGATTGATTCGGTTGAGGGCTTCGTCTCCATCCTGGACGGCAACCACATCGTAACCCAGTTCGGAGAGAAGTTCGATGGTGGCTTCACGCACCAGTGTCTCGTCGTCGACTACCAGAATGCGCTCCGGGCGATGTGAGGAGACGGCTTCGGGGGGCTTTTCCAATACGGGTTCCTTCAGGGTTCGTGGAAAATGAATTCTGAAAGTCGTTCCGATGTTGAGCTTGCTCTCGACATCGATGTATCCATGGTGATTCTTCACCAGGCCAAAGACCATGCTCAGAGCGAGGCCCATCTCGCGGTTCATCCCCCCCCCATCAAAAAAAGGATCAAAGATCCGATGCAGGTGATCGGGCGCGATGCCTCGACCCAGGTCGCTCACGGCCAATTGCACGTATTCACCCGGTTTGAGTCCTCGGCAGTGGAGGCCGGAGGAAGCCTCGAGCGAGACATTATGTGTCGCCAACCGGAGGACTCCCACTCCCTTCATCGCCTCCTGTGCATTCTTGGCCAGGTGGATCAGGATTTCTTCGAGTTGATTGAGATCCGCTTCGATGTTCCACACCCCCGGGGCAAGATCCGTTTCAACTCGAATGCCAGATCCGAGGGATTGTCGCAACATGTCCGCAGAGTTCGCGAGCACCTCATTGAGGCTGACCACCGACATGTTGGACGGACTCTTGCGTGAAAACGACATCAGCTGCCGGGCCAGAGTGACGCCGCATTGGGCCGATCGATCAATGGAGTCGATCAAACGGATTCCCTTTTCCTTTTCATTCGATTCCAGCGGATTCTGGGTGAGGTGAAGTCGGAGCATCTCCACATTCGGGAGAATTCCGCAGAGGATGTTATTGAGGTCGTGGGCCAGGCCCGTGGCAAAGCTGCTGATGGTTTCCAACTTTTCAATCTGGATGAGCTGAACTTCCATTTCGTGCTGGCCGCTGATGTCGCGGAAGGCCCCGACAAATCCGGCAATCCCGTCATCCTCACCTCTGACCACCGCCACGGCACTGCTGACCAAGTGTTGCTCTCCACCCTGCCGTCGAAGGGTCAATTCAAATTCTGAGACGGGGCCGTTTTCCACCGCGTCCTGCATCAGCCGCTTGAGATGGGCCGGTGGGCTGAAGAAATCCTGAATGTGAGATCCTGAATTCAACTCATGAAGATCTTGGCAGCCCAGAAGGCGAAGCATGAACTGATTGGCGAATAGGATTTCTCCTCGATTCGACCACTTCATCAAGCCCAGCGGGACCGACTCGACGAAACTCCTGAGCGACGCCCCCACGGAGAGGGCTTTCTGGAACTCCCCGGTCAAGTTCGCTGTCATTTGCCGGACCGCAGAGACCAAGGGTTGAAACTCCGGATCCTTCAGATGATCCAGGGAAACGTTCAAACTCCCTGTCGCAATCTGTTGAATCGCCGCGGTCAGGGCTTCGAGGTCATTCTTTTTATGGAATCCGAGTTTCATTATTCCTCTAATGATCCAGCTGATCTCCCTTTAAGGCCTGCGCCCAATCCACCGCGCCGCAACGCCCTTTCCCGGGTTTGCCAGGCGATCCATGCGTGATGGCATCGCCGCGCTGGGCCCATTGGTCTACTCGTCGAAAGGGGAAGGAAAATGAAAAGGCCCTCCCGCAAACCCTGATTTTCTCAAGGCGATTACCGCAGAGATTTCGACTCGACCTTATCGCAGCAAATCCTTGCCGCTTCTATTAAGGTATCGGCCAATCATGACGGAAACTTCACGAGATAAAAATGAGGGGAGAAAAAACAACGAGGGGACAGGGTTTGGACAGCCCGGAAAAAGACAGGGCCGCCAAGGAGTGTCATGTTTCACCGACGGAAGCCCCGCCGTCGAGGCTTGGCGAAAATCAGAGGGAGCCCGCTAAAGTGTTCCACGAACGTCGGGGCGCGCTCGTGCGAAGCGGGCCGCTTGGGCCGTCTCAATGCCGGGGAAAACGTATTCGTTTCGCGCCACTTTTGTGCGGAGGACCCTCCGCATCACTTCGTTCGAAGCCCACATCGTCCCCTTCTTGGCCCCGTACATCATGCCGCCGACAAATGCCACTGAGAGGACTAACCATAGGGCGATATAGAGGGAATCAAGGATGAGGCGGGTGACCTGTTCTCCCGGGATCAAGGCCGGAGTCCGGGAGGCAGCGGCGCGACCTGGAGGCGCCTCTTTCCCTTCCGAAGGGACTGTTGCGCCGGAGGAATCGTTCACGCCGATCCCGGCCTCATTCCCCGACTGAAAAATTACTCGTTGGGCCAGATAGAGATCGAGAGCCACGGCGCTCGCCAGTGCCAGAAAAACCACCGCCACCAGCGTAATGCTCACCCAGCGCCGGCTTTCGGTCACGATGCGAAGCGCCCGTTCGGGTTCCGTCTTGCAAAGGGAACAACGCTCGAAATCGTCGTTGTTCAACGTGCCACAAAGAAGACAATGAGTCATCTCGCAGCCTCCGGGACATTGTGTGGGAAAGACCCTGCGTGCGATACCAGGATCTTGGAACTCTTACCCGAGATGAATCTGACCTGGAGCGAGTTAGCAACCCTTTCAGCGAATTGAAGTCTATCTCACAACGGCTGATTTTGAAACCATTATTTCGGCCCGGGCACCGAAAAGCCTGCCCGCACAAACGGCGCGAGGCCTCAGAATCTCATGCCACTGAACTGAACTCACAAAGCGCAAGGCTTCGAGCGCCGAAAGTTGACACCGCCACTTGCATTCCTTGACATCCCAAAAGCCCAATGATAGGTTTGCGAGCGGCTCCACTGAGCGGTCCCGCATCCGTGGTACCCAAGCCAGGCGCGCTCGAGATTGAGAATCAGAACCGAAAAAATCTCTGCTCATAGAACAGGATATTACAGGCTTTCTCCAAAGAACGATCTGCCCTTGAGCGGCCCGGATTGCTCCCCATCCTTTTGAATTCATCAAAATGAACGGAGGCTAAATCTTGTCTGACACCGCCAAGCAAAACCACTCAAGAATTCGGAAAGCTGTTTTTCCCGCCGCCGGGTTGGGCACACGCTTTCTTCCTGCGACCAAGGCCCAGCCCAAGGAGATGCTGCCCCTCGTTGACAAGCCCATCATTCAGTACGTGATTGAAGAGGCCGTGGCCTCCGGGATGCAGAACATCATTATCGTGACGGGCCGGGGAAAGAATGCCATTGAAGATCATTTTGACGTGTCGTATGAGTTGGAGAGGATTTTGGAGGCGCGGGGAAAGACCGAGTTGCTCGACCAGGTCCGCTCCATCTCCGAGCTCATTCATGTGTCTTACGTTCGACAAAAGGAAGCCCTCGGCCTGGGGCATGCGATTCTCATGACGCGGGAATTGATCGGTAATGAGCCTTTCGCCGTCTTTCTCGGGGATGACATCATTGAGTCCAAAACGGCCTGCATGAAACAAATGATGGAGGTCTATGACCGCCTCCACGGCGCCGTCGTCGCGCTCGAAGAAGTCCCCCGCACAGAAATATCACGGTATGGCGTGATCGAGGGGACACAGGTCGACACGGGCGTAAACAGGCGGGTTTTCAAGATCAAGAATATGGTGGAGAAGCCGTCCCTTGAGTCGGCGCCCTCCAACCTCGCCATTATCGGGCGCTACATTCTGCCCCCGGAGATTTTTGATTGCCTGGAAAGAACCCGCGCCGGCGCAGGAGGTGAAATCCAGTTGACCGACGGGTTGAAAGAGTTGCTGAACGAACAGCCCATTTACGGATATCAATTTGAAGGAAAACGTCACGATGCCGGCGACAAACTCGGATTTCTTAAAGCGACCGTGGAGTTTGCACTGAAGCGAGAAGATCTGGGCATCCCCTTCCGCGAGTATCTGCGGTCGCTCAAGTTGTGAATTTTCGTCCAAACGGCCCCTCTTTCCCGTCGGAGCACGGAACCCGGTTTATTTGGAAAAACAGTCGAATCTATACTGAGATTTCTTTAGATTCAGACAGAAAGGGGGATAGCGTTATAGCCGCAATTGTGCTAGACTTTGTATTCGGGAAAACTGATAAGGGGAATTGTCTCTCTCGCGGAGGCAACGCGGGAACCTCTAAGGTCATCCAAGAGGTAAAAATCTAGGGAAGGCTCGGGAACAAATGGCCACTCTGAAAGAACAGAAAGCCGTAGTCGAGTATCTGGGTTCGCGACTGGAAGCCCTGCGCAATCTCCCGGACACCCCTGAAAAACTGCAACATTTGAAGGATCTGGAAGCTGAATACGGAAACGCCCGCCAGGAATTGGCTCAACTGGAAGAACTCGCGGGTCCCCAAGTCCTGTGGGAAGAAGCTCCCGAACTGAAACTCACCCTCATCGAACCTCCCTCAAGGTGGAAGTCATTCAAGGAAAGCCTCAGCATCTTGCTCAAGCCCAGTGCTCCGCCACCAAAGTGGGTGGAAGGGGAAGAGGCGATTGCGATCGACAAAGTTTTCATGGACGAGGAGCCGTGGTATAAGACGCTTCCCAGCGCCATCAAGGGGTATTTTTCCAACGAGAAACCCCATTACAACATAACTGCCCAGCCGGTGGAAGTCCCCGACATCTGGGCCGACTATAAACTGAGCAAGGCCTCGCCTGTTTACTCCGTCGTGTTGCATGTGCTCTTTGTCGTCCTTTTGATTTACGTGGGAAAGAAAATCGTGACGACCTTCGTGCCCACCAAGCAGGTTGCCGAAATTATTTTCGACTCCCCGTATGACAAGATGGTTCCTCCCGATGCGAAAAAAGCCGGCGGTGGCGGAGGCGGTGGGCTGCGTGATCCATTGCCTGCCAACAAGGGAAAATTGCCGAAGCTCGCTACCGAGCAGCTCGTTCCCCCGACACCCAAACCGCCCGTTGAGGATCCAAAACTGCCAGCCGAGCCCTCGGTTATGGTTTTGGCTCAATTACCCAAATTGAATCTGCCCAACTATGGAGATCCCCTGGGGCAGAACGGACCGCTCTCTGCTGGCCCCGGTTCGGGAGGCGGAATTGGTTCGGGCACTGGACACGGGGTGGGTCCCGGAAATGGACCTGGAGTTGGGCCAGGCGAAGGCGGTAATTTTGGGGGTGGACCTTTTTCACCAGGTCGCGGCGGGGTCTCGATGCCGACCTGTGTGGAAAACTGCTCCTTGAAGCCTCCCTACAGCGAGGAAGGCTATAAGCTCAAGATTCAGGGAACGGTTTTAGTGCAATTCGTGGTCCGCTCGGATGGCAGCACCGATAGTTTCAAGGTGCTCCGCGGGCTCGGCTATGGCCTTGATGAGGCCGCCATTGAAACCGTGAGAAAGTGGAGATTCCGCCCTGCTTTGAAAGACACCCGCGCGGTGGATTGTTATGCCCAGGTTGAAGTGAATTTCCGGCTGTTTTGACCGTTACCCACCAAGAATCCTGTAATCACAAACGCCCCGATTTATCGGGGCGTTTGTTTTTCATCTTCCACCCAAAACACCGGTTCATCGGTTTCTGAGAATTAACCTGTTGAAATGTATCCAAACCGGAGGCCCGATTTGGTCTCTCGCGGATGAGTCGGAGTGCCTTTTTCGAGAAGAATCTGCCCTGGAATACAGGGAGGGAAGGCGCCTACTTCGGTTTTTCAAAAAAGCTGTCGGGCACACCCG
>JBAVHJ010000693.1:0-6463 GCA_049685715.1 Terriglobia bacterium
CGTAAGAGGATTCTGTCGCCCCTGCCGGGGCTTTCACATTTATGCTGATCGCTACCCCACCCTCGCTCCGTCCCGCAAAGAGCGCGGGACGGAGCTTCAGGTGGGGCTACACTCTTCGGGCCCTCCGGGCCTAAGCGGAGCTTCCCGCCATGGCGGATCTTCGACAGCTGGGGCTACATTCTTCGAGCCCTCCGGGCCTAAAAAGGCAGACGGGATGCCGCAGATATTGCGTTCATGGGTTGCCATGGCGGGTGATCCCTTGTCAGACACCACCTTGTCCCCTCTACGAAGCCTTTCGATTCTTGATCAAAGACACTGCAACCGCAACGCAAATCCACTTCATAGTCGACCTGCTAGGGCTTCACGGAACCAATACAATCTTTCCGTACGCGCCGGGCTCCAGAACTTCTTTGTGGGCGCGGGGAGCCTCGGCGAGGGGCAGCTCTTTCCCGACCACCGGCCGCAGCGTACCCTTCTCCAGGCCCGCCATGACTCCGGCGTGAATTTCGTTTTCCTCGGCTTCGGTAACGCCCCACAACGTAAAAGCGTGAATCGAGCCACGGCGCATCATGAGGTCACGCGGTGAGACGGTGACGTCGCCGCGGCTCCCAATGACGACCACGCGGCCGTGAGTAGCGAGCAGCTTCAGGTCCTGGCCGAGATTCACGTTGGCGAGCATTTCGACGATGAGGTCGGCGCCGCGCCCGCCGGTCGCCTCCATAATCTGCTCCAGGTAGCCCGACTGGGTGTGATTAAACACGTGGTGCGCGCCTTCGCGCCGGACCAGTTCGAGCCCCTTTTCCGTGCCTGCAGTGCCCAGGACGATCAAACCCATGGCACGCGCGATCTGAACGGCCGCGATGCCCACGCCACCACTGGCGCCATGAACCAGCAGGGTTTCGCCGGCGCGGGCCCGAGTGCACTGATACAACGCATGGTACGCGGTGCCATACGGCACCCACACGCCCGCTCCCTGGTTGTAAGTAATCGCCGCCGGAAGCCGATGAACCTGGCTCTCGAGGGTCAACGTATATTCCGCATACGCTCCGGTCACCGTCTTCGCCGTGTAAACGCGGTCTCCCGGCCTCACTTTGCTCACTCCTTCGCCGACGGCTTCGACAACGCCGGCGCCATCGGAGCCCGGTGTGTAAGGCAAGGGCGGCTTGACGGCATACGAGCCGTTGCGCATATAAGTGTCATAGGGATTTACACCGGCAGCATGGATTCGCACCAGGACCTGGCCTGCGGCAGGACGGGGTGTGGGGATTTCTTCGAATTTGAGAACTTCGGGACCGCCGAATTCGTGCACAAGAATGGCCTTCATGGTGATACCTCCGGAAGTTTCAATGAATGTATCCTTCAGCTTACACAGATTTCAGAAAAAGCGAAGGGGATTTTCCTGCTTCACTCGAGACGGCGGCACGACCGCTTCTTCCCCGCTGCGTTTCAAGCCGGTACGGCTCGATTACCCGTTCGAGTGAAAACGAGAATCTTCGACGTGAACACCTGCACCGGGTCGCCGTTCTGATTGAACGTAATGCTGCGCACTCGCACAACCCCCTGGTTCGGTTTGGAGCGCGAGGGCAAAATTTCGAGGATTTCGCTTTCCACCCACAGCGTATCGCCCGGACAGATATGGGCGCACATCCCATCATCGGATGGATCTCAACAAAGTGAGGGATAAACCATCCGCGGCAATAGACCGATCCCCCTAAGAGCGCGACTGGGGCAACGTCCCGCAGAGGCCAGACACCCATGCTTCTTCAAGGATTCAAATTAACCCAGCAGCATCTACCTTTTTCTAACGTTTAGGGGCAGGGATAGGGCAGACAGTAACCACTGCAATTATAATATCCCTCAGGGCAATCTTGTCGAATGGGTGTAATGGCGGCCATCACGCGCGGCATTATCTTGGTTTCATTGTGGTAAAGAATAGAGAGATCTCCCACAGCTTTGATTATTTTTTTTGCCTTTTTTGCTCTTTGTGCTGGATCCCCTTCCTTAAGATAGAGGTTAAGCGACATGCACACCAAGGAATCCAGGGCCTCCCTTATCTTTTCCAGGGTTTGATATTCGTTTGGATTAAGCATTCCCTTCTGTTGATCTGGCATCGGAGAATCTCCTCTCATTTGAAGTTGTCAATCATTGAAATAATTTCATAGCTGGCCTGTTTCCCGAAATAGATGGTCTTCCGGTCCGGCGACCATGCCACTCGGGAAAAATAGATTCTTGGATCAGAGTTGTTCGTCAATCGTCGACTCGCGCCTTCTGAGTTCCCCCGGACCCAGACATCATCCGCCCCAGTGTCACGCGAAACGTAAGCCACCTTTTGTTTGTCGGGAGAGAGTTCTATATTATGAAAGTAAGTCGCCCGCAGGTGCGCCAGGACTCGACTCGCAGCCTTTGCCACTGAGATTTGAACCAAATCGACATCCATCGCAGTGGGCGGAGCATCTTTTCCAGTGTTCACGGTTGCAACAAGGAGATTCTTGCCCGAACTCAGCCAACCAATCAAGCGCAGGTCAGATTCGGAGGAATAAAGGAGCCTCGATTTTTCATCTTCGACCAACCAGACGCTCCGAATTCTCTTTGCATCCTTGTGGCTGGCACGAGGAGTCGTTGTGTAGGCGATGGTTCTCCCATCGGGGGACCACAGCGGACAGGTCAAAAAAAGATCATTATTGGAATTGTTCGAGATCCTCGTCTCGCTCGATCCGTCCGCCGACACCGTCCACACATTCCACGCGCCGGGTTTGTTGGAACAGTAGGCAATGCGACTCCCATCCGGCGACCAACTAAAGTCCTTCTCCTGTCGTCGATTGAAAGGCAGGTAACTGAAACCATCGAAAAAGATACCGTCTTTTGTGAGTTGTCTTACTTCGCCTCCCAGGACATCGACCTTCCATATGTTGGGCCCTTTCCCGGAGTCGCGCAGAAAGGCCAGTTGATTCCCTGATGGCGCCCAGGTCAACTCGTACCCGTCGGGGACCAATTGCACCGGCTGACCGCGGGTGGCGATGGCTTTGGTCAATATGAGTGACTTTGGCAGCCGAATCGAGGCATTGGAGCCCCGTGTCGACTGATAAGCGATGGTTGCGCCGTCGGGCGAAATCTCAGGCCACAACTCCACTCCGATGCTGGAAGTTACCTGGAGCTCCTTACGGGTGTCCAATCCTATACTCCATACATTGGATTCCTCGTTGGTCGAGTGATAAAGGATTCGGGTCCCATCAGGCGAGATATCCGAAACCAGCCTGTCACTATCCCCTAGAGGGAGCTGCTGCGGAGTGCGACCGTCCAAGTAAGCCACGGTGATCTGACAAATGCCATCGCGCATGGAGTTGTAGATGATTCTCTTCCCATCGGGATGCCAGACCGGATTAAGGTCCCTCTCCGGATCAGAGGTGATCTGCCGGGGATTCCCGCCGCGAGTCGGGGCTATCCAGATGCCTGCCTGGCCATTTTTCCGGTCGACGAAGGCAATCTGGTCTTCGTTCGGAGAGACGCTGCACGATTGAGATGAAGGCCTGGAGGTTTCGAACCTGGTGATTTGGGTCGTCTGTCCGGAGCTGACATCCAGCGCAAAAAGATTCGCGAGTTGGTAATAGATTTTGGTCCCGTCTTTTGACCAGATTCTCAAAATGGGCTTCTCAGAGAAGGGCCTCGAAGGTTCCACACTCTTCAGCAATCTCGGCAGTCCACCCAAGGCAGGAATCGTCCAGATGCCCAAATAGCCTCCCCGATTGGAAACGAAGGCGATTTGCTGGCTATCGGGGGACCAGATGGGTGTGGTGTCATCCCATTCGTCCCGCGTTACCTTGAACGGGGTTCCCCCCGCCACCTGCTCGACCCAGATGTTTGAAGCCCCTTCACGATTCGATGAAAAAGCAATCATCTTCCCATCCCGGGAGAAGGTGGGGTCACTTCCCGAAGCCCCCGGATCACTTTTCCAGTTGGTCAATTGAACAAACTTCAAGTCGGCGCTCGTCGTATCTGGCCGGCGCCCTATCCGGATCGCCAACCAGACCACAACAACGAGAAACGCAATAATGAGGACAGCATAAAACCAGGACAACAGGTTCGGCTTGGCGTGTATCGAACGGACGAGGTAGCCTTTCTCCTGGGTGTATTCGACCAACGCGTTCTTTAGTTCTGAAGCACTCGTATATCTCTGCGCGGGATTCTTCTGCAGTGCTTTCTGAACAATCTTCTCCAGAGGGGGGTCAACTTCTGGGCGAAGTTTACCCAGTGACGGAGGCTCGGCCTGGAGGATGGCACTCATCACTTCGATTTGACTTCTCGCAATGAAAGGCCTTTGTCCTCCCAGCAGTTCGAAGAGAAGTATTCCAAAAGAGAAAATATCACTGCGCGGGTCCACGGGTTCCCCTCGAATTTGCTCGGGGGACATATACGGCACTGTCCCGAGGATCGAGACCTCTTTAGTTACGATGGAAACCGTCGCACCCTCATCGTCGCGCGATCCGGGGAGCTGAACAAGCTTGGCCAAGCCGAAATCAAGGACAACAGCATGACCGTGCTCATTGACAATGATGTTTGAGGGTTTAATGTCGCGATGAACCACTCCTTTGAAATGGGCTTCTTCGAGAGCGCTGGTGACGTCGATGGCGTAACTGAGCGCATTCTCCACAGGAAGCGCGGGTTTTTCAGCGAGAAGCTGCTTGATCGTTTTACCCTGAAGATATTGCATGACGATGAAGAGGCGACCCTCCCACTCCCCTACTTCGAAAATCGTGCAAATATTGGGATGGGAAAGGAGAGAGACGGCACGTGCTTCCCGCAGAAATCGCTTACGAGCGGTCAGACTGGAGGTCGACGTGGAAGGGAGCACCTTGATCGCGACCACCCGTCCCAATCGAATGTCCACAGCCCGGTACACTTCTCCCATCCCACTCGGAGCGATGAGTCCCTCAATCCTGTAATGCGAAATCAGCGCCCCTGGGGGAAAGCGTTCCCTAACCGATTCACCAGACACTGACATTGATGGGATCCCCGGTTAAAGAGGTTTGCGACGGATTACGGCACCGTGTCCCGTGGCCCAATATGTCGATCAGAATAACGGGGAAAATGACTCGATTGAAATAGCCCCCTGTTCAGTATCGAGATCAGTATCGAGAAAGGTCGAAGTCCATTACACCACTGCCGGTTTTAAGCTTCTTGGCCTTGGGCATAAACAGTTCTTTCCCGTGTGGAATTTTGACTATGATGAATTTATTGGATGGAAAAAGCAAGTAAAAGAAAACAAGAGGGTGAGGTCTATCGAGTTTCCATTCGCTTCACAGAAGCAGTTCTCGTAGATTAATCTTACCTCTTCGTGCCACGATGGCTCATTCCACTGGAGATAGGAAGCGGACTGGTGAGCAAATCAAATCGCCCGCCTGTCCGCCCGGGTTGACGCTCTACGACGCAGAATCATGGTTAGATTGTAGGCCCCCCGCAAGGGCGGGATCACCGGGCGCTCTCGCGTTGGGGCAGCGAGCTTGTCCAGGTTCGTCGCCGTGGCCAGAGTGCCTGTTGCTGTAGATGTGATTGCGCGGGCCGATGGATGTGAACCGAGGGTCAAAACCCCTTGAGTACAATCCTCCGTGCTTAGCGCGTAGACAAAAGAGTTCATCGGCTCAGACATTCTCCCCACAATGACCCGTCCGGCTAGTATGATTGGCCCCGAGCGGACCAATGAGCACCACTCCATCAATGCACGAGCCGCACGCGACCTGGGCTTATATTAAGATCGCTCTCAGATGAGGCGGTGGCCCAAGCCCGCCACCGGTTTCCTTCTATGGCTTTGACTTTTTCATCGCCCCGATGAAGCCCGGGCCGGCGAGCGAACCATCTTCATGGATGGGAAATTCCAGCTTATCCCCCTTGCAGTCGAGCTTGATCGTCTTGCCGTCCACCTGGTAGGTGCATGCCTTGGTGTCATCCAATTAAGTGAGGGAAGCCTTTCCGCCCGAGCTAAGATCGAGCGTGGCCAGGCCGGTCGCATTCGTGTATGTGCCCTCAACTTTTGAAGAGCCGCAGGCGATGGTCGCGAGGATGAATACGACCATCGCCGAGATCACGATCGCTTTGGGGTGAGCTGATGGTGTCATGAGTTGCCTCTTTCTTTTGCGGGACGGACCCGCGAGTGGTATTTCTAAATCCCCTTTTTGGCGAACTAATATTTTCGTGGCTTGAGAAAGAGGGACAAACACCTGGTTTGCTACCATTCTGCGAACTTGCTTAAGAGAAGGTGTCTGTCCCTAACCCTGGGCTTTTGTGCATGAAAAGATTTGTGGAGGTTTCAAAAGTGCTGTCTGGCACACTAAGGCTGTAGGGCCGTCACGATTGATTCTGCTGGAACAATGGAATGGCCTGCCCCATGGCTTGCCTGAAGGAGAACGCCATACCAGTTGACAAAGGGAAACCCGGAGTCGGAAGGTTCCATCAGTTTGTGGTGAACATT
>JBAVHJ010000694.1:0-2017 GCA_049685715.1 Terriglobia bacterium
TCCAGTCCCCTCGGAAGCAGAGATTCGATGGCAGGTAGGATTGCTCAGTTCAATCCTGGCCCTGGCTTTGAACCTCCTTGCTCGCTTTGCTTTTGGCGCCCCCACGGTCCCGGAGTTAATGACAGAACGGCTCTTTGCCGTCGTGCCCATCAGCCTTGTTGAAATTGCCGTGAGTTTGCTGGGGGTTTTTGCAAAACATTTTGCCTTCATTGGGTGTGCCACGATTTACGTGATGCTCATGACAGCTGCCGCAACTGCTTTCCTCCGTCTAAACAAGAAACAAGGCCCGATCTACATGGCCTTGTTCGCCCTCTTCATGTGGCTCTTCACTTTGATTGTCGTGATGCCCTTGCTCGGCTTTGGTCTCTTTGGCAGGAATTCGCCCCCGGGTATGGTTCCCGTTTCTGCTTGGCTTCTTGTCGTCTACGGGTGCTATGGTTTTTTCATAGGATTCTTTGGTGGACTCTTCCTGGGGCAGACAGGGAAGAGCACCTGGCTCAGCCATGCGAGTGAGCGATGGTTATCCCGCCGCCAGGTGATGACCGGCCTGGGCTACACTCTCGTCATTGCGGGGATTTATGACATCATCGCACGCCCATTGTGGATGTGGTTGCGACAGAGTACGACCGGTTTGATCACCGGCGGAAGTGGGATTTTTCCGAATATCGACGGGCTTGCCCGGGAGGTTTCCCCGACCGCCGATTTCTACCAGGTCTCCAAGAATGCCTTCGATCCCCATGTCGAAACCCGTTCCTGGAAGCTCGAGGTCGCCGGGCTTGTAGAAAATACACTGGCGCTGAGTTATGCAGATATTGAAGGGTTGCCTGCCATCGAGCAGTATGCGACGCTCGAATGTATCAGTAATACGGTGGGAGGCCCCCTCATCGACAATGCCCTGTGGCGCGGGGTGAAACTCAAGGATATCCTGGAAAGGGCACATCTGAAACCGGGAGTCCTCAAGATAGTTTTTCATGCAAGCGACCACTACTCGGATTCCATTCCGCTGGATCGGGCCCTGCAGGAGGGGACGATTCTCGCTTACGCCATGAACGGAGAGCCTCTCAATGCGATCCACGGGTTTCCTCTTCGATTGATTGTCCCCGGGATCTATGGCATGAAAAATGTCAAATGGATTACCCGGATTGAGGCAGTCGACTACGATTTCAAAGGTTACTGGCAGGCGCGCGGCTGGGATGACAAGGCGGAATACAAGACCATGTCGCGCATCGATGTTCCGCGAAAAGTATTCCAGGGGAAAACGATCCTCGCTGGAATTGCCTTTGCGGGCGATCGGGGGGTCAAGACCGTCGAAGTTTCTAACGATGAAGGAGAGACATGGGAGCAGGCGGAGATAAAGCCGGCTCTTTCACCGTTCTCATGGGTGCTGTGGCACAAGGAGTGGACGCCGGCCCACAAGGGCAATTACGCCCTCGTTGTGAGGGCGACCGATGGGCTTGGGCATCTTCAAATCGGGGAGGAGGCTCCTCCCATCCCGGACGGCGCCTCGGGTTTCCACCGCCGTAATGTCAAGTCGGGATGAGGCTCGCAAAAGCACGCGGAAACCCGTTCGCAACAAGAACGCATGTTTCTGCATCTATGATGAGAGAAGTCTGGTGGTCTGAGTTGCTCGGTTCAGCTCCACCCCGCCGCATCGGGGAAACCGTGAGCCCGGCAAAAGAGATTGAATCCACTCCTTAAGAGGGAAGCAGACCTCGCCTCCCTTGGTCCAGTTCGCGCCGGGAAGAGGAAACCGATGGATCGGTTGAAGAGCCGGAAAGGAGAGGTCGGTGGACACGTCGAGGAATTGAGGTGCTCTATCGACAACCTCATAGAGGCCTTTGAGGATTGCTATCTCGTTCCCAACAGGAATTACATCAGGTTCAACAAGATCGTGTGCTCATTAAAAATCGGACTCAGGGGGATTCAGGGACAAGGTCGCTTCATGAGGGCCGGTCAGCGCTCCTTGGCTTTTCGCTTCTCACTTCAAGCTGCCCTCCTGGTTCTCCTTTCTGCGATT
>JBAVHJ010000695.1:0-1662 GCA_049685715.1 Terriglobia bacterium
TCATCAGTAAATGCCCCATCGCGCCGCCTCCTCGGAGGCGCTACTCTAGGGGACATTTCTAAAGAGTCCAAGCGAGGACATTATCAAAGAGTCTCGACAGACCCTCCCCGCTGCCTTGCAAAACCCACAGGTATCGAGTAGTATCTGAGACGTCCTTTGGACGTGGGCCGCTAGCTCAGTTTGGGAGAGCGCATCGTTCGCAACGATGAGGTCGTGGGTTCGAGCCCCATGCGGTCCACCATTTACATCCCCCACTCCGCAGATCACCCAGATGACGCCGATTCCTAAAGAACAGGGAGATCCGAGATCCTATGTAGTGATCGGTGCAGCCATGGAGGTCCATCGGCAACTGGGTTGTGGGTTCCTCGAAGCTGTCTACCAGGAAGCGATGGATTCGGAACTAACGGCACGAGGAATCCCTCATCATTCCCAAGTTGAATTACCTGTCCTGTACAAGGGTGTACGACTACGGACCCACTATCGCGCAGACTTCATCTGTTATGACTCTCTCATTGTGGAGCTGAAGGCGTTGACGAGTTTTAGCGGAGTCGAGGAATCCCAACGGATTAACTACCTAAAGGCGCCTGAGCTGAAAATCGGACTCCTTCCTAATTTTGGGGCCCGCTCTTTGGAATATAAGCGGTTCATTCGCTCTGGAGCTGAAACGACTCTATCTGCGAAATCAGCGTAATCAGCGGACGGCTCTCTTTCGAATTTTCTTCCACATCAAATAAAACACCGTTACCGCCAACAGCCACGGCCCTGCGCACCACGCCAGGGGCTTCATTTCCGGGACCCAGGCCGACGATCCCGTGATGGCAATCAGCGCTCCGAGCGCTACCATCCCGCTCCATGGAAAAAAAGGAAGGCGGAGGGGCAGGCGGCGCACGGTCTCCGGCGCCACCTTCCTGCGGAAGAAGAAATGCGTGATCAGGATGATCATCCAGGCGAAGATGCCTCCGAATAGCGCCACCCCCACCATCGCGAGGTAGGCTCTTTGCGGGAAGAAGAGGGCCATCAACACCGCCGCAAATAGACCCCCCGTAGAGGCGAGCAAGGCGTTGCGCGGCGCTCCCGCATGTGTCACTTCGCCAAAAAACCGGGGTGCAAATCCGCTTCGAGAAAGGGAGAAAAGCATCCGCGAGGTGAGATATAGATTTGCATTCATCGACGACAACGCCGCGGTCAACACCACAAAGTTCATCAAGCCGCCGGCATAGGGGACTCCGACGGCCCGGAATACGGTGACGAATGGGCTTTCTCGAATTCCGATCTCAGCGTGGGGGACAATCATGATGAGAATGAAAATCGCGCCCACATAGAACAGCACCAGTCGCGCGACGGTGCCTTTCATCGCCTTGGGGATGTTGAGCGCAGGGTCCCTGGCCTCCCCCGAAGTCACCGCCACGATTTCCACTCCCAAAAAACTGAACAGGACAAGGCTGGAGGCGAACCAGACCCCCGCCCATCCGTGCGGGAGCATTTTAGACCGGCTCAAGAAATCATGGTACGAGAGAGCCACCCCCTGTCTTCCCCCGAAAATCAACCCGAATCCCACCCCCAGGAAGGCGACAATTGTGACCACTTTGATCATTGCAAACCAGTACTCAAACTCGCCGAAGCGCGAAACCGTGCGGGAATTCACATAAACCATCGTGGCGG
>JBAVHJ010000696.1:0-3180 GCA_049685715.1 Terriglobia bacterium
GCCAAAGCCTCCGGCTCTCCGCCAGGCCCAGAATAACAGCGCCAGTCCGATGGCGATCATGAACGGGGCACTCCAACTCTCCAGCCCCCGAATCGTTTCGATTCCCCGGATGATGATGAAGACATTCACCAGCCAGAATGCAAAAAACGCGACCCAGATGCCGGCGGAGAAATGAATCCAGCCCGGAACGAGGATGACCAGCATGGCATTGATGGCTGAACCTCCGATCCAGGTCTGGATGCCGAACCACCCGCAGGCGACAAAGGCGCGAAGCATGGCGGGAATGTTGGCCCCCAGCACCCCGAAGGAGGCGCGCGCAAAGACGGGGAAGGGAATTCCGTACCGTGTGCCGGCATGGGCGTTCAAGACCATGGGGATAAGGACGATGAGATTGCCTAAAAAGATGGTTCCGATGGCCTCCCACCAGTTCATCCCTTTGGCGATCAGTCCTCCGGCCAGCAGGTACGTGGTCAGGCACACACTCATCCCGATCCAGAGGGCCGCGTAATTGTACATCCCCCAGGTTCGGCGCTCCCTCGGGACCGGCGCGAGGTCTTCATTGAACAGCGGACTGCCGCGCAGGGGGTCCAAATCAATGTTATCGATGATGTCTCGAACGGGTCGCATCAAGGTTCCCAGGTCGAGGACCAGGTTATGATTCTTGGTTGTGAGGATTAATTCACCGCAGAGACGCAGAGTGCGCCGAGGTTACTTCCATGCCCCCGCATAAGTCGCGCGCTTGAGGAACTCACCGCGGCCCGCCTTGCCGAGGAACTGGCCCTGGTCGACAATGACCTCTCCCCGCGAGATCACCGTCCTGGCATTGCCCCGGATCTTCCATCCTTCAAACATCGAATAATCCACTCGCATGTGATGCGTTTTGGCGGACAGGACATGTTCGGCGTTGGGGTCCCAGATCACAATGTCGGCATCACTGCCCACCGCGAGAGTGCCTTTGCGGGGATAAAGTCCGAACATTTTGGCGGGGGCGGTGGAGGTGATTTCCACCCAGCGGTTGACCGAAATTCGTTTCTGATTGACGCCGTGTTCGTAGAGCAGTTGCAGCCGGTTTTCGATGCCCGGCCCCCCGTTGGGTATTTTGGTGAAGTCTCCACGGCCGAGTTCTTTCTGTTCCTTGAAGCAGAAGGGACAGTGGTCGGTCGAGACGATCTGAAGGCTATTCGTTCTCAGTCCATCCCAGAGCTTTGCCTGGTTCCATTTCTCGCGCAGGGGCGGGGTGAACACCACTTTCGCCCCTTCGAAATCGGGCATCTTTTCCATGTCTTCAAGTGAGAGCAGCAGATATTGAGGACACGTTTCGGCATAGGCCATCACGCCGCGGTCGCGAGCTTCAGCGACTTTTTGAAGCGCTTCGTTGGAAGACAGATGGACAATATAGACGGGGGCCTGTGCGATTTCAGCCAGCGCGATGGCGCGATTCACGGCCTCGCCTTCGGCGGTAGTGGGGCGCGTCAAGGCGTGATAAATCGGAGCGGTTTTTCCTTCCGCAATCGCCCGCCGCACGATGACGTCGATGGCGCTGCCATTCTCGGCGTGCATGCACACGAGGGCGCCGTTTTTGGCCGTCTGTGACAAGGCCTTGAAAATTGTCCCGTCATCCACCATCAGGGCACCCGGATATGCCATAAAGAGCTTAAAGCTGGTGACTCCTTCCTGCACGACGGAATTCATTGAGTCGAGGCCCTTGTCGGCGTCCGTTGAACCTTCGCTCAGATCCGTCACAATCATGTGCAGACCGTAGTCGATCACGGCGCGGCCGAGGGCCTTCTTCCACCAGGTTTCCAGGGCGTCCTGAATTCTCCCGCCGCGCCCCTGGATGGCAAAATCCACGATCGTGGTGGTTCCTCCAAAGGCGGCCGCGCGGGTTCCGCTTTCGAAATCGTCAGCAGAGGTGGTGCCTCCAAACGGCATGTCGAGATGCGTGTGCGCGTCAATCCCCCCCGGGATGACCAGCATGCCCTGCGCGTCGATGATTTTGTCGATGTTCTGAGCAGGAAGTTTGGCGCCAAGGGCGGTGATTTTCGAGCCTTCGATGAGAAGATCAGCGCTGAAGTTGTCGACTGCGGTCGTGACGATTCCGTTTTGGATGAGGGTCTTCATGCAAAGGACTCCTGGGTTGCGTCCGGATGGATTTTCATACGTTGAATCAGCGCTCCTATAGTAACACCACTTGCGCAGGGAATTGTTGGAGAAAAAAGGGGGTAAAGTACATCATTCCACAAATACGGTGACGCATTTGGAGTGCGCAAGCTTGCTTGTGCTTTGATTCGCGTGGCTTGTTGCGCCGAGGGAATTCGCGCGAAGCAAGCTTCGCTCTGTGAAAGCGGGAGCAAACTCCCGCACTCCAAAGGGACACTGCGCGCGGCCAGGGCGTGCTCGATGCCGTAAACATGCTCTTTGAGGTAAGAGATAACTGGTTGGGCTGGTTGGATGTAGCGGGAGGGGAAAGGAATCGTATTACTCACATCAAACCGTGATCGCGCTGCGATCCGACAGGGAGTCTGCAACCTCTAAGTGCGATCCAAGCCTCGCTCTCGATCCTCACCAGGACAGACCAAGCCGTGATTCCAATGATTGAGGGATCAGTGCCAATGTGTTTGTGGGGCCAAACGTAGTAATCTGGTAATTCAATAATCGTCGTTACCCCTAAATGTCCCATGCCCGGGTCTGACCTCATATGCCGGGTCAGAATGCCTCCCAACGGGGTATTCCACCCAATCCGGTGTGAGCAGCGGGGTCAATGATGAAGTCGTAGATCCAGCTCGTTGGTGGAATCTTGTTTCCCGTCCAGTCCGGTGAAGTTTGCTCGTTTAATTGTTGGCTGTATAAAACCACGGCGTTGAGAATCTCCCGGACTGTCATGTCATGCAGATCCAGATGGATCTGGGGATCCATGTTGCCGCTCAAGATGGCACCCAGGGACCCCGGAGGTGCGAGCCCGCGTTGCGCGTAGTAATCTGCTTGCTTGCCGCTCATGTAGGACACCAACTCAGGCGCCAATTTGCTAATGCGCTGGATGATGGCCGCAGGTAACATCTTATCGGCAATCAAGAATCTGGAGATTCGCAAGCTCAGTAGGCCTGGCGGATCACTCAGACCGTTCTTGGGGTAAACATGAATTAGGCGGCGGCTGACAATTTTATAGGTATACTTCGGGTC